>CBFGQE010000039.1:0-12521 GCA_965650815.1 uncultured bacterium | reverse complement strand
TTGGTCGCGTTTCTGGGACGTTGTGGACGCCGGGAAGCGGATGAACCGGAGGAGGCGCGATGAAGGGACGGCTGGAAATCCGAACTCCGGAGGGACTGGTCTTCGCGCTGCCCTTGGCTGGCCCGGTGTCGCGCTTTCTCGCTCTGCTGGTGGACACGGCGTGCGTGCTCGGAGCGTCGCTGCTGCTGGGTATCTTGCTGGGTCTGCTCGGGGTGATCGGCCTGGAGGTGGCGCAGGCGGCGGGGACGCTGGTGTTCTTCGCGCTGCAAGTGGGCTACGGCATGATGGCCGAATGGCTCTGGCGCGGGCAGACGGTGGGGAAGCGCGTCCTGAAGCTGCGGGTGGTGGACGCCTCCGGGCTGCGGTTGCGGCTGCACCAGGTGGTCGTGCGGAACCTGCTCCGCTTCGTGGACGCGCTGCCGATGTTCTACGCGGTGGGCGGAGCGGCGGTGCTGTTCAGCCGGCATTACCAACGGCTCGGGGATCTGGCGGCGAACACGGTGGTGATCCGTTTGCCCAAGGTCTCGGAGCCGGATCTGGAGCGGCTGATGGGAGGGAAGTTCAACTCGTTCCGGGCGCATCCGCATCTGGTGGCGCGCTTGCGGCAACGGGTTTCTCCGGACGAGGCGGGGGTGGCGTTGCAGGCATTGCTGCGGCGCGACGAGATCGAGGACCGCGCCAGGATCGGGCTGTTCGCCGAGCTGGCGGACCATTTCCGGAGCCTGGTGGAGTTCCCGCCCGAATGCACCGAGGGGATCGCGGACGAGCAATACGTGCGGAACGTGGTGGACGTGCTGTTCCGGTCCAAGCGGGAGGAGCCGGGGAGGCGGACGGAGGCGGAGGCGGTCAGCGGGCCGGTTTGACGACGGAGGCGAGGAGGCGCTCCACCGCGTCGGTGGCCTCGGCATGGCTGCTGACGCCGCGCAGGTAGAGGTTGATGACCTGGCGGCCGGGGTATTCGCGGCGTCCCTTGAGCACGCGTTTCAGGCGGTAGGAACGGGAGTTTTCCTCCGTGACCATGCTGGTTTCCAGGTCGCCGAGCTGGTCTTCGGCGACGATCTGGAAGACATGGGTGCTCGTGTCGCCCTCGTCGAAGAGGTAGGACTTGAAGAACAGGTTCTGTCCGTGGACGACGATCTTGTCGATGCCGTAGGCGCGGGCGAGCCTGCGGCCGGTGGAGGGCAGGCAGACATCGGGCCGGTGGTATTGCACGTCGCGGATGAAGTCGTTGCCCCGGTTCCAGCGGAAGTCGTAGCCGATCCATTCGATCCCGTCTTCACCGGACCACGAGAGGGCCGAACCCTCGTCGTAGCCGAGGATCTCGCGGATGCGGTCGGGGATCTCGTAGGTCTGCTTCGAGGCGGGCAGGCCGCTCCAGTCGGCGGTCCAGAGGCGCTGGTAGCGTTTGCCGAACTCGTGGGAGCGGAACCAGATCTCGCGGGCGGATTCGAGCGCAACGAAGGCGACGAGGGTCGCCACAATCCAGCCGCGCGGGGGCAGGAAAGCGGGCAGGGTGGCGCGGGGCGGGACGGCGCTGACCGGGGGCATCCCGGTGGCGAGGGCCATTTCGGCGATCCTGCGGGCGCGGGCGCGGCGCTGGTGGGAGGCGAGGACGACGCCGAGCACCCAGAGCCCGGCGACGCAGACGAGCAGGATGCTCAACCCGGCGGAGTCGTGCCATGTGTCCACGGCCTCGATGCCCTTCTTGGCGGCGATGAGCGCGAGGAAGATCGCGCGGAGCACGTTGCAGGCGAAGGCGAAGGCGATCCCGACCACGATCATCAGGAGGCGGCGGAACGGCGAGAGGCGCAGGTATTCCCCGAGGAACAGGGAAGCCATCAGCGTGCCCTGCAACGAGCGGATGCCGCTGCAGGCCTCGTCCACGCCGAGCATCCCGGAAGAGAGCTGGATGAGGTTGCCCTGGCGCAGCGCGGGGATCTCGAAGATCCAGAGCGAATCAACCGACAGCGACGCCACCAGGGGCATGAGCCGGTTGGTGAGCTGGTCCTCAAACGGTTTGGACCAGGGCAGGGCCGAGAGGGTGAACAGGATGGGAAAGGCGAAATGGCGGAGCCAGGAGCGCCCACCGGCGAGATACACTCCGCCGAGGGTGAAGCCGACGACGGAGGTGGCGACGAGCGCCTTGGCGAGGCGCCAGTCCTCGTTGGCCGAATTGCACAGGCGCCCGACGCCTAGGCCCAACAGCGCCACGATTCCGGCCGCGGCGCACAGTTTGGGGAACGAGGGGACGGTGGGTTCGGGGCGGTCTTCCCAGCGCCGCCAGAGGAGGAAGCCCGCCAAGGGAACCACGAACCAGCCGTAGCCGTATTGCGGATACAGGTTCCAGTCCGAGGAGAGCGTGACGATGAAGGCGAGCCACCAGAGGGCCAGCAGGACGACGGGAAGCCGCCAAGCGGCGGGGACGTTTTTCCAATGGAGGGCTGAGCTCACCGGGGGCTTATCGGCAGGAGCCTCAGAACTTGTAGTTGAAGGACAGGGTCACGCGGTTCTGGTCGTAGTCGCGGCCGGCCGCCTTGGAATCGCGGTGGGTGAAGGAGTAGGCGAGGCTGCCGGACAGCTTGTCACCGAAAGACCGGCCCAGGCGCACGGAGGCCCCGGTGCGGTCGTAGCTTTCCTTGGTGGCGCCCTGGACGGCGGTCCGGTTGATGCCGGAGCGGGCTTCGCCGGTCTCGTAGAACGCGGAGAAGGTCAGGCTGGTATCGACGATGATGTCGAGATTCAGGCTGTAGTCGAACGACAGGCTCTCGTTGTCCGAGGACTGGGTGGCGGAAGCGGTGGAGCGGTTGGCCGCGAGCGAATGGTAGGCGAACTCGCTGAACCGGTGGTCGATCTTGGCATACAGGTAGAAGCTGCTGCGGTCATCGGGCGTGAGGCCCGTGTCGTTGGCCGAGTAGGTGATCCAGGAGGGGCCGCCGCCGGCGGTGATCGAAATGACGTCGGTGGGCAGCCATTGGACGTTCGGCCCCAGGGTATAGACCACCATGTCGTTCTGCTTGCCGGAGTCGTAGATCGACAGCGAGGCGGAGCTTTCCAGCCCCACCGTGAGGACGGCGTTGAGCTGGTTCTGGTAGCCGGCATGGAAGAGATGGGAGCTGCGGTCGCTGTCCTCGAACTTCGAGTCCCGGAAGAGGTTCTTCTTGAAGGCGTAGCCGGCGCTGATGCTGGACTGGCCCATGTTGTAAACGGCCTGGGCACCGGCGGTGTTGCTGAACTCGACGATCTCGTCCTCGTTGCTGACCGTGGCGTCGCGGATCGGGTCGGTGCGGACACCGAAGTTGTCGTAGAGGTAGATCATCCAGTCGCCGGCGAAGATCTCGAAGCCGATGTTGTTGTCGGCGGTTGGCGAAAGGCTGAAGTCGAGGCCGCTGCGGTCGGAGTCGTTGAAGTAGTGGCTGTAGCCGACGCTGGCGGTGACGCCGAGGCGGGTGTTTTCGGAGACGTTCCAGGTCATCCCGCTCGAAAGGGTGGTCTTCACGCTGAAATCCTCGTCGGCATTCGACCCGGACAGGTTCGCGTTGTCGGTGTATTCGAAGGCCAGCCCGGCGCCGAGCCGGTAGCTGAGGGAGGAGGTCGTGTGGTCGTAGCCTCCGGTCTGGACGGCCTGGCTGCGGGCCTTGGCGGCGTCCGTGGCGCTGCGGGCCGCGAGGAGCGCTTCCTGGGCGGAGGCATGCTGGAGGGAGAACAACGCGGCGAAGCCCAAGGTTCCGGTGGTGAGGGATCGGTATGCTCGGCGGTTCATGGGAGGAATGTGAACAGGTTTGGGAAATGGCTGCATCCTAATTTCTTCCGGGGCGCGAGCATCCGCCCGTGCCTAGTAGGCCGTCTTGGGCGGGCCGACGACATGGAAGACGGTGGCCAGCACGATCTGGCAGTCCATGCCGAAGGTCCAGTTCTCCAGATAGTAGATGTCGGACTGCACGCGCTTGATGACGTCCGCCTCGGACTTGGTCTCGCCGCGGTAGCCGCGCACCTGCGCCAAGCCGGTGATGCCGGGTTTGACGTGGGCGCGCACGTGGTAGTTGTGCATGGCGCGGGCGAACTGTTCGTTGTGCTCGATCAGGTGGGGGCGGGGGCCGACAACGCTCATCTCGCCCTTGAGCACGTTGATGAACTGCGGCAGCTCGTCCACGCTCGTCCGGCGGAACCAGCGCCCGGCGGGATAGATGCGGGGATCGTCCTGCGTGGCCTGTTTGGAGGCGGGTTGGTTGTGCAGCCGCATCGTGCGGTATTTGTAGATGTCAAAGGGGCGGTTCTGGAGGCCGGCGCGGGGCTGCTTGTAGAAGACGGGTCCGGGAGACTGGAGACGCTGGAAGAACCAGACGATCAGCGTGGTGATGGGGAGGATGAAGAGGATGACCGGAATGGAAACCGCGAGGTCGAGCAGCCGTTTCATGAAGCGGTTGAACGGGTCTTCCAAGGGTTCCTCCCGGATGCTCATGAAGCGGCGCCCCTCGTCCTCGAACATGACCACCGAGTGGCGGAACTTCTCCTCGAAATCGCAGATCACGGTCATGCGGGTGCCGAGCCGTTCGCAGACGGCGATCATCTGGGCCATGAGACCGCTTTGCAGGGGGAACTCCAGCAGCATGACCTGGGTGATCGAATGCTTCTTGATGGCGGGCTCCAGCTCGTCGATCCGGCCGAAGACGGGGATGTGCGGCGGGGCCGCCTCCGGGTTGTCGTCGGTCAAAAGGCCCACGGCGCGGTAGCCTACGGCCTCTTTCTGCCTCAGCCACTGCTTCAGGCCCTTGGCCCGTTCCGGCGATCCCACCAGCAGGACGCGCTCCTCATGTTCCTCCGAAATGGTCCACTTGCGAATCCACTGCGGGACATAGGATTGGCAGAGGAAGGAAATGGCGTAGAAGCAGGGCAGGTAGCCGAAGAAGAAGGTGCGGGACATGGCCTTGTCCCTGCTGATGAACTGGTAGAGCGCCAGCAACCCCAGCGCGTAGGTCATGTGGCGGATGGTGCCGACATGCCACCCGGCCGAATCGGTCGCCAGCACCCGCCGGTAGCCGCCGTGGACCGCCGCGATGATCACGCCGATCACGATGATGGCGTTGTAGGCGACGTAGAGCTCCAGCTGGAGGTTCCAGATGCGGCCACCGTGGCGGATGTAGAGCCAGAGCCAGAAGACGAACGTCAGGGCCAAAAGCTCGCACGCGACGGAGAGGATTCGGATTCCACGTGCGCGATAGATGACCATGTGCGGCGAATGTCAGCACGTGCCCGCGCCCGAATCCAAGCAAAAGTGCGGCTGGTTTCCCCCGTGTTGGCAGGGGATTGCGGCGATTTTCCCCTTGTGGCCCATGCGCACGATTTCTCTGGCCGGAGTCCGGCGCCGTGCCGTTCCATGACCGCGTGCCAATGCGGGTCGCCTCCATCCATCTCCATCCTCCGGTCGGCGGCCAGCCGATGGTCACGAAGGATGCCTGCGAAGCGGTCGAGAACCGTGGCATTGCCGGCAATCGCCGTTATTTCGCCAAGAAACGCAGCAACGGCGACTGGTCCCGGCGACAGGTCACCTTGATCGAGCGCGAACAGATCGCCGACCATGCCGCTGCTCTGGGGCTTTCCGGGTTCGCTCCGGGCATCGTCCGGTCCAATCTGGAGACCCAAGGCATCGAGCTGGTTCCGCTCGTGGGCCGCCGACTTGAGATCGGCACCGCCATCCTGGAGATCACCGGTCCGCGCGATCCCTGCGCCAAGATGGACGCCATCGCCCCTGGCTTGCGCCGTCTCATGGAAGAAGACCGCCAAGGCGTGCTCGCCCGCGTGGTGCGCTCGGGCACCATCCGTGCCGGAGATCCGATCCGCGTGCTGCCACCCGACTCCCCGAACTCGTGAAAATCCTCGTCCTGACGAACCTCTATCCGCCGCACCATGCGGGCACGAACGACTTCCGCTGCGAACGGATCGTCGAGGACCTGCGGCTGCGCGGCCACGAGATCCACGTGCTGACCTCGGCCCACGGCATGATCGGCGTGCAGTCCGACAGCAAGGTCAGCCGCCGCTTCCAGCTCAACGGAGCTTTCGAGCATCCGCTGGTCGAGTCCTACAACGAGCTGAAGCGGATCGAAGTGCAGAACAACGCCGCCTTGGCCGAGGCGTTGGCCGCCTTCAAGCCCGAACTCGTCTTCGTCTTCAGCCTGCACGGCTTGTCCAAGTCCCTGATGTTCGCCCTGCGCCATACGCGGTTGCCGGTGGTTTACGACGTGGCGGACTACTGGCTGGCTCAGGGCGTGAAGGACGATCCTTGGCTGCGCTGGTGGAACGCGCCATCGCTCCCGTTTTCCAGCCAGATGGCGCGGACCGCCTTGGAAACGAGCGGCGAACGCGGGCGTCTCGATACGACGGCCCCGACCCGGATGAAGCGCGGCTTCGACCGTTTGCCCGGGCTCTACGGTTCGGCCGAGGAACAGGCGGCCGTGGCGGAGAATTCGATGGGAGGATTCCGCTTCGAGCGGCTGTATTTTTGCAGCGACGCCGTCAAGCGGCTCTGTGAACGGACCGGCTTCCAGGTGGCGCATGGAGAGATCATCCGTCCCGGCATCCGCGCCGAGGATTTCGTGGGCGAGGTCAAGCCGGCCGAACAGCCCATCGCCAAGCTGCTCGTGGTGTCGCCGTTGACGGAGCAGAGCGGGGTGCTGACGGCGTTGAAGGCGGTCAAGATCCTGCGCGACACGGGGAAAAAGCTGGCCTTGAGCGTCTATGGCCGGGGCGACACGAAATATGTGGCCGATCTCCGGTCGTTCACGGTCCGCCAGCAGTTGCCGGTCGAGTTCCTGACGCTCTCCAACGCGCAGAAGGATCTCCCGGCCATCTACCATCGGCACGACGCCTATCTGCACACGGCGGAATGGCGGGAGCCGTATTCCTGTGGACCGCTCGAAGCGATGGCGGCCGGCATCCCGGTGGTCTGCGTCCACAAGGGCGGAGCCTCGGAGCTGATCCGGCACGGGGAGAACGGGCTGCTCTACGAAACGGGCGATCCTGAGAGCTTGGCTGCGAACCTCGATTTCCTGCTCAAGACGCCGAGCTTTCGCCAGACGATGTGCGAGAACGCCCAGACGGAGGTCTTCGGAAAACACAACGAAGCCATCGTCACCGACCAGATCGAGACCTATCTGAAGGAAACGCTCGAGCTTTGGCCCCAGATCTTTTCCTGAGCCGATCCGGGCGAATCGCTTTCAGGACGAAAGCGGCACAGCAGCCGACCAGTGGGTTTCGCCGAACTTGTCGCTGAAACGCAGCAGGGCGCTGCGGGCCGATGCTTCGTCGGGGAACAGCGCGAAAGTGGTGGAACCGCTGCCGGACATCAGGGTGCCGAGACAATCCACGGAGCGGAAAAACTCCTGGAACAGCGCGAGCAGCGGGTATTTCTCCAGCGCCGGTGCTTCGAGCGAATTGTAGAGTCCGGTGCGCAGCGCCGTGAGGTTTCCGCTTCGCAGTTCGGCGGCCAGAGCGGCGGCCCGGCCGGGCTGGCCGTTGCGCTGTTCGGGGAAACGCGCGAGTTCGCCATAGGCCCAGGGCGTGGAAATGCCGAACGGCGGCCGGACCAGGACGATCCATACCGGCGCCAAGCACGGGAAAGGTTCCAATGATTCGACCTGTTCACCCCGGCCAACACCGAGGGCCGGCTTTTTTTGCAGGAAGAAGGGAACATCCGATCCCAAGCCAGCGGCGATCCGGGTCAGTTGTCCGGAGGCCAGCGGCTGGCCGAAAAGTTCGTTCAAGCCGAGCAGTGCCGTGGCCGCATTGCCGCTGCCGCCGCCGAGCCCGGCGGCGTGGGGAATGCGTTTCTCCAGATGAATCCGCACGGCGGGCGGACGTTGGGCGGCTTCGAAGAAGAGCGTTGCGGCACGGTGAACCAGGTTCTTTCCATCCGTAGGCAACGTGGGATCGGAGCAGGACAGAACGAGCCCTTCGGCCGTGCGTTCAAAGCGGAGTTCATCCTCCAGCGCGACGGGATGGAACAGGGTTTCCAGCTCGTGGAATCCATCCGGTCTTTTGCCGAGGATGTTGAGCAGGAGGTTGACCTTGCAGTGGGATTTCAGGACGAGGCCCATGACAAAAAGAAAAGCGCCAACGGGGGATCGTTGGCGCTCTGGAGAATCCTCAACCGGCTATTCGTCGAAGATCTTGAAGCGGCTGCCGGGAACCATCGGCGCCACTTCGCCGCCGCTGAATCCGAAATGGTAGTCGGTGGCGAAGGTCTGGTCGGCGTAGAAGCCGGGCTTGTAGCTGTCGGGATACACCGGGTTCTCGGGTCCGAAGATCGGGTCGTAGCTGGGCAGCGGGAAGGTCGCGATCTCATAGGCACCGACGAGCGTGCGGCCCATGCTGCGGCGGAAACCGGTGATGAAGCCGGTGGTGGCTCCGACATCGGCTCCGTCCCAGAGCGTCGATTGCTCGACGGAACGGCGGATTTCACCCATCCGGGCGAATTCGGTCACGTTGCGGATGCCTCGGCCGAGCTTGGCTTCGGGACCGGCGCAGCCCACGCCGAAAAACGCGGCCGCAGCCGCCACGGCGAGTAAGGAGAAGGATTTACGCATATCGGTTCGGATTGTCTTGGCAAGATGGCGACGGCCCCGGAACGAAGTAAAGTCCAAATCCCGGATCGTCCGCGTTACGGCGCCAGTTTCTTCTCGGCGCGATACCAGAACCACGCGATCCAAAGGCTGATCTCGTAGAGGACCTGGAGCGGGATCGCCATCATCATCATCGAGAAGAGATCCGCCCCCGGACTGAGGAGCGCGGAGATGAACAGGTTCACGATGACGAAGTAGGCGCGGAACTTGGCGAGCTTGGGATAGTCCAACAGGCCGATCTTCACCAGCGCGAGAATGACGATGGGCAGCTCGAAGCTGATGCCCATCGCCAACATGAATTTGCAGATGAAACTCATGTATTCCTCGGCCCGCCATTGGTCGGCCGAGAAGCCCTCCCATTCGGAGAACGCGGCCGAGGCCTTCAGCGTGGCGGGCAGCACCCAAGCGTAGCAGAACGCCACTCCGGCGACGAACAGTCCGATGCCCACGCCGAGGCTGCGGTAGATGAACTGCTTCTCCTTCTTGCGCAGCGCGGGCAGGAGAAACTGGCCGATGAAGAGGAGGAGGAACGGCGACGCCATGCCGATGCCGGCGTAGATCGCCACCTGGAAAGCCACCATGAATCCGCCCATCGGCCCGAGCGTGCTCAGCTTCACCATCGAGAGATCGCTGGGCGGGGCGTTGGTGTTCAGCTTTACCCCGAGGATTTGGTTGGTGCCGAGATCGATCACCTCCAGCTCCACGCGGGCGTAGGCGTTGGAGCCGAGGTTCAGGGCGTTCAACACGTTCGTGTTGAAGTCGAACCGGCCCAGCGTCGTTCCCGCCATCTCCACGAAGACGGTGGGCTTCGACGGTTCGCCAAAGCGGCTGGCCTGGACGAGGGGATACTTGAGGAAGGCAATGACCTTGTTGCCCGCGACGAGGCACACGACCATGGACACGATCACCGCCACGGCGCAGCGGATGATCGTCCAACGAAGGTCTTCGAGGTGGTCGAGGAAGGATTTTACCGGGCCGCCCTCGTCCTCTTCGAGTTCCAGCGGCTCCGGGTCCGGGTCTGCGGCCATGAGGGGCTACTAGAGCCGTCGATCAGGGCTTGGCTTCGGAGGAGGCCGAGGCGGCCTCGGGAGCCTTTTGGATCTGCTTGGGAGCCGGAGGGGCGGGGGGCTCGTTGCTGTCGATGGCCCGGTTGATGTCCTGGGTCACTTCGCTCGTCGCCTTTTTGAATTCCTTGATGCCGGTGCCGAGGCCCTTGGCCAGCTCGGGCAGCTTCTTGGCGCCAAAAAACACCAGCAGCACCACCATGATGAGGAGGGCTTCCGGCATGCCGATCCAGCCAAGGAGAGAAGTCGTCATAAAATCGAATTTGCTCGTGAAAGAGTGCCAGCCACGGACGGAATGTAAAGGGCTCGGTCCGGGCGGAACCAACTACTGGACGCTCTGATGACGTCCATCAATTCATGTGTCGCTGGGAATAATGCGGATGGGTCCAAAAAGAAAACGGGACGCCGCAGCGTCCCGTTTCTCCGGAAACCGGGGGCAAAAGCTTACTGGGCAGGCAGCACCAGCACGAAGACGCCGCGGCGGTTCTTGGCCCAGGCGGCCTGGGTGTGGCCGGGATCGGCCGGACGGCTCTCGCCAAAGCTGACGGTGTGGATGTTGTCGGCAGGAGCACCGGCGCTGATGAGGGCTTCGCGGATCGCGAGGGCGCGACGGTCGCCCAAGGCGAGGTTGTAGCCTTCGGTGCCGCGTTCGTCGCAGTGGCCTTCCACGAGGATGTCGTGGCTGGGGTTCTTGGAGATGAAGTCCGCCACGGTGGCGATCTTGCTCATCTCCTCTTGCTTCACGATGGCCTTGTCCAAGTCGAAGTAAATGGTCTCGCTTGCGAACTGGTCGGTGTTGCGGGTGCGACCGGCGGCGTTGATGTCGCGGTTGTTGGATATCGGGTTGGCATCTCCTTCCGAAATGCTGGTCCCGTCGGCGGTTCCATCATTAAAACCAATCGGGTTCTGTGAAGGAATCGGAGTTGAGGTGTTGCGGGTTGCTCCGCTGCCATTGAATCCGAGCGGAGTGGTGCCGGTGGGCTTCTTTTTGCAGCCGACAGCGCCCAACGCCAAGACGGCGGCCATGCAGGTGACGCTAACCAAGGACGTGAATTTCATGATGGGTAAATTGGAGTTCGGGAACGGGTTATCTGGCCCACGACGGCTGGGAGCAACTGCCCGAAATGCGGCGCAAGTCTTTGACACGCTTCGTTGGCACGTCAAGCAGCGACAGGACGCGGTTGTCGCCTTTGCGGTTCACAAACACGACCGTGCGGGAATTCGGCGCCCAACTCGGGTCTTCGCCCGCGCAGATCGTGGTGGAGGTGCCGCCGCCGGCGGGCACGGTGCAGATCTCGAAACCGCCGCGCTGGGTGGTGAAGACGATGGTCTTGCCGTCGGGCGACCAGTCGGGCTCGGTGGCGTTGAGCACGCCGATGACCCTGAGGCGGCTGGCGGCCGCGCTGCCGTCGGCGGGCACGGTGAAAAGCTGGGGGCTGCCCCGCGTGCGGCTGGAATAGAGCAGCGTTTTCCCGTCGGGCGACCAGACGGGGGAGGATTCATCATCGTCGCTCTTGGTCAGCCGCTTCAGGCCGGAACCGTCGAGGTTCACCACATAGAGATCGGGAGAGGTGCCGGAACGGGCGGAGATGAAGGCGATCTTGGAACCGTCGGGCGAAACGGCCGGGCTGTGGCTGCCGCCGGGCAAGCCCACGACCTTGCGGCGCTCGCCGGTGCCGAGGGAGTGGAGCAGGATCTGCGGCGGGCCGAGGCGCCACGAGGCATAGACCACGTCGCGTTTGCCGGGAATCCAGGCCGGTCCCTTGGACAGCGAGCGGTCGGAGGTGATGGCCACGAGGTTGTGGCCGTCGCTGTCGGAGATGCCGATTTCCTCGACGCCGACGCCCTGGTCGATGCGGAAGGCGATCTTGGTGCCCGCGACGCCCTTCACGCCGGTGAGGGCGAAGATCACGTCGTTCGCCAGCGCGTGGGCCAAGGCCCGTTCGCCCGCGCCGGAGTAGGCCTTGCGCAGCAGCTCGTTCTTGGCCGTGGTGGTGAGGAGTCCAGAAACGGGCGAGGCATTGCCGGAAACCGGGCTGAGGAGGAACTTTGCCCGGTCCGCCGACACGTATTGGCAACCGGCGGCTTCGAGATCGAACTTCAGCGTGGCGGCCACTTCGCCGGAGAACCCGGTCACGGCGATGGGGATGGGATCGACGAAATCCTTGTCGATCAGGTTGTCCACGATCAACGGGTCGGCGGCGGACGCCAGATTGACGGTGAACAAAAAGGCGACGAGCAGGGTGATGGAACGGAAGGGAAGGGACTTCATCCGGTGCCTTGGCTGGAGCGGGGTTGGAAGTGAATGGTGTAGGTGCGGGATTGGTCCGTCGCGCCGGCGGGAAAGCCCGAGACCTTGCGCACTTTCTTGAGCGCGGATTCGACCGAGGCGTCGAAGGCGGAATTGCCCGAACGGCCGATCAAACGAGCCTCGGTGATGCGGCCGTCGCTGGCGACGGTGACGGTGGCCTTGGCCAGCATGGACGTTGTGGCGGTGGAAGGAACGATCCAGACGCGCTTGAATTCCGCGACAATGTATTGGCCGTAGTTGAGCGCCGCTTCACCGCCACCGCCGCCCGAGATTTGTAGGCCGGCGACGGGGCGGCCGGTGCCCGTGGTCACGCCCCGGATGGCTCCCTGGATGCCTTCGGTCAACTGGCGACGGGCGGCAGCGGCCCGTTCATTGGCTTCGCGCTGCGCGGCGATCTGTTCGTTGCGGGCGCGCTGGTCGCGGACTTCCTGGTCGCCGACTTTGACCTTGGCCGTCAGATCGATCTTTCGCTCCGGCTTGGCAACCGGTTTGGGCTCGGGTTTTGGGTCCGGCTTCTTGGAAGTCGTCTTG
>CBFGQE010000038.1:0-12643 GCA_965650815.1 uncultured bacterium | reverse complement strand
CGCCGCCGAGATCGAGGTAGCGCCGGCCGCGGACATCATAGACATGGCTGCCCGCCCCGTGGGTTAAGGCGAGGTCGAAGCGCCCATAGCTGGGCACGACGTAGCGGTTGAACAGCTCCTTCACCTCGGCGAATTGGTTCTGCACAATGGGCGGCGGAGGCGGCACGATGTCTTTCACGGGCGCAACGTGTAACGGCTGCGCGCGGAAAGAAAACAAGGATCTAGGCCAGAACGGTGCTGATCGTTTCTGGACCGAACAGCCGGTGGATGGTGTCTGGAGGAAGTTGGAGCGGGTGAAGGGAATCGAACCCTCGTAGCCAGTGTGGAAGACTGGAGCTCTACCATTGAGCTACACCCGCGCCGAGCGGACGGATGGAATACCGGGGCGCTCTTGCGTTGTCAAACATCCTCCTTGTAGCGTCGCCGCCCATGCAATCGTCCGCTTCGCTGCTCATCTCCGGTGGGCGCGTCATTGATCCCGCCAACCAGTCCGATTCCGTCGCCGATGTGTTCATCCGCGACGGAAAAGTCGCGTCCGTGGGACGCGATCTCGCGTCGCAGGTTCCCGCCGGAACGCCGGTGTTGAACGCGACAGGCAAGGTGGTTTGCCCGGGGTTGATCGATCTGCACGTGCATCTGCGGGAGCCGGGCCAGTCGGCCAAGGAAACCATCGCCACGGGCACGGCGGCGGCGGCGCGAGGCGGGTTCACTTCCGTGGTCTGCATGCCGAACACGTCTCCGGCCATCGACAGCGCGAGCACGGTGGCGTTGATCCAGGACAAGGTGGAACGAGAGGCGATCATCAACGTCTTCGTGGCGGGCGCGATCACCCAGGGCATCAAGGGCGAGGAACTCGCGCCCATCGGTTCGCTGAAGAAGGCGGGCGTGGTTGCGATCACGGACGACGGGCGTTGCATCCAGAACAACGACCTGATGCGCCGGGCGCTGGAATACGCGCGGATGTTCGACCTGCCGGTGATGGACCATTGCCAGGACTACTCCATCGTGACCGACGGCGTGATGCACGAGGGCTACTGGAGCACGGTGCTGGGGCTGCATGGCTGGCCCGCTTCGGGCGAGGACATGATCGTGGCGCGGAACATCCTCCTTGCGGAGCTGACCGGCTGCCAGGTGCATTGCCAGCACATGAGCAGCGCGAAGAGCGTTCAGCTCATCCGCGAGGCGAAGAAGTGCGGCGTTCCCATTTCCGGCGAAGCCTGCCCGCACCATTTCACGCTGACGGACATGACCATCGCGGGCAGCGAGCAGTTCTGGGCCGCAGACGGGCTGGGACTGGTGGACTGGAAGGGGCGGACTCCGGCGGCCTGGCCGATGTATGACACGAACTTCAAGATGAACCCTCCGCTGCGTTCGGCGGCGGACCGGCAGGCGGTGCTGGAAGGCGTGGCGGACGGGACGTTGGAAATCCTCTCCAGCGACCACGCGCCGCACTGCGATTTCCAGAAGGAAGTGGAGTTCGATTCCGCACCGTTCGGCATCACGGGATTCGAGACGGAGCTGCCGCTGTCGCTGATGCAGTTGGTTGATCGGGGCTATCTGACGCTCGGGCAGATGATCGAGAAGTTCACCGTGAACCCGGCGAAGCTGCTGCGGTTGTCGGCGAAGGGGCATCTCTCGGTCGGGGCGGATGGCGATGTCACCGTCTTCGATCCTTCCTCCGAATGGATCTACGACCGCTTCGAGTCGTTGAGCAAATCGAAGAACTCGCCCTTCCACCAATGGCCGATGAAGGGCCGGGCGGTCGCGACGGTGGTGCGGGGCAATGTCGTCTGGAGCCTGTAAGTGGTTCGTTCGGCGCGGGTGCACAATCCGCGCAACGGGATGCAAAGGCTGGGGATGGTGGGGCTCAGGTCGGAGCGATAGGTTCACGGGCAATCACCCGAACCCGTGAACTTGGACCGGCCATTGCGCCGGTTTGCCCGACATGAACGCCCTTCGCTTTCGCCGTTTTGGAATCTCTCCTCGGCCCGTCCGCACCGCGTTCACCCTGATCGAGCTGCTCGTGGTGATCGCCATCATCGCGATCCTCGCCGGGATGCTGCTTCCGGCTTTGGCCAAGGCCAAAGCCAAGGCGCAGCAGATCAACTGCGTCTCCAACTTCAAGCAGATGGGCATCGCGCTGTCCGTCTATACGATGGACCACGACGAGTGGCTGCCGCCGGGACGCGGGGTCGATCCGGTGGGGCTCGATCAGACCCAAGGCTGCGTTTACAACAACACGCGGAACTACCGAAAATGGCTCGTCCATTACCTGGCGCCGGCTCTGTCGCTGCCTTCTCCTTCGTCGATCCCGGCCACGACCCAGCATGTCGCCCGCGTCTTTCTCTGTCCGGGATACATCAAGCGCGTGCCGCCTTCTGTCGAAGCGGGCGGTTTCAAGACGGCGGGCGCGTATTCCGCGCTGCGCTACACGAACAACCTCGCCGTGCAGATCCCGTTTTTCCCGTTCGGCAAAAACACGGACAACCTGGCTCCGCGCAAGTTGTCCGAGGTCGCGAACTTCCCCACGGCCTGGGCCATCGCGGACATCGACGCGGAGGTGTCGAGCGATCCGGCCGCGTTCCAGGCCTCGGTGGGAGCGGGGCTGACGCCGAAACCGGTCCACGACAAGTCGCGCAACTTCCTCTTCTTCGATTCCAGCGTGGTGTCGCGACGTGCGACCGGGCCGCAGAACTACTGAGAAGACAGGGCGGGAACGTCCAACACAGAACGTCGAAGCGCGCTTCCCGATCTTCGTGGGTGCCCGGTCCCCCGATCTGGAGTTCGTCCTGTGAGCTGGTTTGAAAGAAGATGAGAAAGGCTCGCAGCCTGTCTTTCCCGTTGGTGATTGGCAAAGAGGTAGGGAGTGACTTCAAACCGTGTAGCTGAGCCAAGCGAGGATGGCGGCGGGAACTGGCGCAAAAGAATGAAAAGATTGAGCCGGTAGCCATGCGGCTGGACCGAAGCCACTCCTCCGTTGCTTCGGCACCGGGCTGGGCGCAGGCTTTCGCGCGGCGATGCCGTATTCCCATCCGCAGCCCATTTCTCCCTCCGACGCCTTCACCAAGGTCCGGCATCTGGTGCCGGGCGCGCTGGCCTTGGCGTGGGTCGCGGGGTTCGTCAATTCCGCCGCGCTCGCCCTCTTCCGCAGTCCGGTCAGCCACATGAGCGGCACGGTGTCGCATCTCGGCATCGATCTGGCGCGGGCACACTGGGCGGATGCGGGCGGGTCGGCCGGGATCGTGCTGGGCTTCGTGGCCGGCGCGATCCTCGCGGGCGTCCTGGTCGGCGCGCTCAAGCTCGTGCCGGGGCGCGCCTACGGGATCGTGATGTTCGTGGAGGGCGTGGCGCTGGCGCTGGCGGGGGTGTTCCTGCTGAACGGTCGGCTGCGATTGGGCCTGCCGATGATCGCGCTGGGCTGCGGCCTGCAGAACGCGATGAGCAGCAGCTATTGCGGCCTGATGATCCGGACGACCCACGTGACGGGCACGGTGACGGACATCGGCGTGATGCTCGGGCATTGGCTGCGGCACCGGCAGATCCAACGGCGCAAGCTGGCCTTTCTCTGTGCGCTGGTGGTGGCGTTCGGTTTGGGCTGTTGGATGGGAGCGGCGACGGAGTTCCGTTTCGGCCCGAGCGTGCTGTTCGTGCCGGCTGCGCTGATGACGTTGGCGGGCGCGGTCTTCTGGTTCGTCACCCACGCGGGGCTGGTGGACCTGATGCAGGACGCGCAGCCGAGGCCGCCCCGGACTTCGAGCTTTCCCGAGTCGAAGTGAGGGCGGCGAAGCGTCGCTTGCCCGGCACCGGTTCCGGCCGTATGCCCTTGCGCGATGAAACCGCCGCCGTTGCCGCCGAAGGTCGTCTCGCTGCTGCCCGCCGCCACCGAAATGGTTTGTGCGCTGGGCCAACGCAGCCGGTTGGTCGGCCGTTCCCACGAGTGCGATTTCCCCGAAGAGGTTCGTTCGCTCCCCGCCTGCACGCGCGCCCGCATCGATGCCGCGGCCAGCAGCGCGGAGATCGACCGGCAGGTGAAGGCGCGCGCCGAGGCGGGCGAATCGCTCTACGAGATCGACGTTCCGCAACTCCGTCGCCTCCAGCCGGGCGTGATCTTCGCGCAGGGCCAGTGCGAGGTCTGCGCCGTGTCCGACGCCGATGTCCGCAAGGCTTTGGCCCGCGAGATCGGCTGGCAGCCCGAGGTGGTTGCGCTTTCACCGAAACGGTTCACCGATCTCTGGGCCGATTTGAGAACCGTGGCCCTGGCGCTCGGACTGCCCGATGAAGGCCGCGACACGATCCGTGCCTTGAAGGAACGCGTGGCCGAAGTGCTCCTGCGCGTCTGCCAACAGAGCCATCGTCCCACCGTGGCCTGCATCGAGTGGCTGGAGCCGTTGATGACGGCGGGCAACTGGGTGCCGGAAATGGTCGAACTGGCGGGCGGGCAAAACCTGCTGGCCCGCGCGGGCGAACATTCGCCGTGGCTCGACTGGGAACGGCTCCGCGCGGCTAATCCCGAGATCCTGCTGCTGATGCCCTGCGGCTTCGATCGCGAGCGGACGCGGAAGGAACTCGCACGATTGGCCGGGCAACCGGGTTGGGCCCAGATGACGGCGGTGCGTTCGCGCCAAGTCTTTATCCTCGACGGCAACGCCTACTTCAATCGCCCCGGGCCGCGTTTGGTGGATTCCGTCGAGATGCTGGCGGAGATCTTCTTCCCAATGGCTTTTCCCAAGGCCCGCTACGAGGGCAAGGGCTGGGAGCGGATCTGAGGCGGAATGGTGCGGAGGGTGGTTTGGATCTGGGTCATGGAGTGAGGTCGGCTGGGACTCTTCGAGGGGGCTGCTTTTGCCGCCTCCAGATGCTGCCTGACCTTGGCCCGGTCCAGCCCCGGCGCGCGGCGGTTCGCCGTTTTGGACCAATCGCGCTCGATGCATCCCGATGATCGAGGCTCGTTCGTTTTGATTCAGCTCATCGCCCGCTCCGATATTTCCTTTGCCCGCTCCCGAGTAAAGGGAGCCGCCAGCATGGACCGGCCAACGCCCGTTGTGGTCAGCGGCCTTTATTTCTCCAGGAAACGGACGACGGCTTCGGTGCGGGTGCGGACGTGGAGCCGTTCGAAGATGTTCTTGATGTGGCCGTGCACGGTCCATGCGCTGATGCCGAGGGCCTGGGCGATTTCCTTGTCCACGCAGCCCTTGCTGAGAAGCGTCAGGACTTCGAGCTCGCGACGGGTGAGGCGGGCGAGGGCGGGGTCTTCCTGGCCGGCACGGGGGCGCAGGAGTTTCTGGAAGAACGCTTTCACGCGGGAAAGAGCCTCTTCGGGGTTCTGCTCCAGGTTTCCGGCAAGGTTCAGCATCGGGCCGAGCAGGTTCGCCGGATCCACGCGGCGGAGCATGTAGCCGACGGCTCCGCCGGGCGTGGAGACAAACATCTGGTCGCCATCGGGGGCGGCGGAATAGGTCAGGGCGGAGACGCCGGGACGGATCTGGGCGAATTCGCCGGGAGAAGGATAGCCGACGCGTTCGGAGAGGCTGCGGTTGAGCAGGACCATCTGCGGTCGGTGGCGCTCGAGGGCGGCGTCGAAGGACGCGACGGAATCGCAGGTGACGGCGATGCAGTCCTTCTGCTGGTTGACGCACCAGGCGAGGGCGCGGCGGATGCCGTCGTCAGTCTCAAGGACCAGGATGCGATGCGTGTTGGATGAAGCGGCTTCCTTGGCGGGCTCGGGCGGGTTCACCAAGGTGTGGACGGTGGTGTAGGTCCAGAGGATGGGATTGGCGCTCCACTCGAACCCGATGATGAGCTCGCGGGCAAAAGCGCGGTTGGTCTTTTCCCAGCCCTGTCGCAGGACGGACTTGTAGATCTGGTGGGCCTTGGCGGCGGCGGCTTCGCCGTCGGCGGTGCCAAGGGGGAAGTAGTAGCCGATGCCGCCATGGTCGATGCGGACGGCGAGGTCGGTATCCGCTTCGCCGGAGCCGGGGAAGCGGTAGCGGCGGCGGAGGAGCTTCTGCTGCCAGTAGGCGGTCTCGGCCTTGGAGTGGCGGTTGTCGGGGGAGTTGCGCGGCGGGAAGCTGCGGAGGGCGGCTTCCCAGCCTTCGGACAAGATGGTCTCGTGGATGGCGCGGGCCTCGATGGCGGCCTCTTCCTTCGAGCTGGCCACGAGGGAGAAGGTGCGGCGTCGGCCCTGGTGCTGGAGCTTCACGGCCCAGCCCTCGACCTCGAAGCGCTGTCCGGTGCGGGTGTAGCTGTTGCGGAAGAGCCGTGCCTGCCAATCGGCGGAGCCTTCGGAGAGGGGTTCTGCGCCGGGCCTGGGCTGGGCCTGGGACGCTTTCTTGGAGCGGGCACTTGGACGGTGCTTGGACACGACGGGAAATGTCGCGATCCCATCGCTCACGTCAACCGCTCTTCCTGGAATTTCGTTGTCTGCGAACGGGGTGCGGGCAAAGGCGCTCATCAATTCTCGGGCCGACCGTGGAATGTTCCGGGCCGGGAGCGCACCGGTCCGGGAGGGCGGGCGATCAACGCGGCGTCGTGGGCTCGGGCACCGGGCGGACCTGCTCGGTGGAGAGCTGCTGGACGATCTCCAGCACGTGGCCGTTCCTGGCCGGTTCTTCCTTCGCGGGTTCGCGCAGGTCGGCCCAATCGGGCTCGTGGTCGAAGACCCAGCGGTAGTAGTCGGCTTCCTTCAGGTCCTTGGCCGCCTCCTCGTCGAGCACGACGGTGCAGCACGGATGGATCTGGAGGGCCGTGGCGGAAATCATCCCGGAGAGCGGGCCTTCGAGCGCCTTGGCCACGATGGCGGCCTTGTCCGAACCGGAGGCGAGCATCACGCAGCGGCGGGTGTCGAGGATGGTGCCGACTCCCATCGTGATGGCGCGGAGGGGCATGTCGTCCGGATGGAGGAACAGCGGACCGTTCTGCGCGCGGGTCACGGGGGACAGGACCTTGACGCGCGTGCGGGAGCTGAGGCTGGAGAGCGGTTCGTTGAAGCCGAGATGGCCGACCTTGCCGATGCCGACGAGTTGGAGATCGATGCCGCCGCATTCCCGGATCTTGTCCTCGTAGCGGGCGCATTCGTCGGCCAGATCGGGCGCCATGCCGTCGGGCAGGAAGGTGTTCTTCAGCTCGATGTTCACCTGCATGAACAGGTGGTGGTTCATGTAGTGCCGATAGGAGTGTCTGTCCGAGCCCGGCAGCCCGACGTATTCGTCGAGGTTGAAGGTGCGGCAGCCGGAGAAGTCGAGGCCCTCTTCGCGGTGCATCTTCACGAGGCGCGCGTAAACGGCCTCCATGGTGCGTCCCGTGGCGAGCCCGAGCACCAGCCTGGGATTGGCCCGGAGTTCGCGGGCGATCAAACGGGCGACGAGGTTGGCGGCGCAGTCGGAGTTGGGTCTGATGATGACTTCCACGGTGTCAGAATCTTCGTTTTTACCATCGTCAGGAGAGGTTTGGGCAACAATCCCCTCGAATTGGGGGTTGTTGGTTTGGCCCTCCGATCCGGACCTTAAACACCGTGGATTCGGGCCGGTTTCAGCTCGTTTTCCGCAGGTTTCCGTGTTCTTTGTCTCGCCGTTTCCGAGCCCGAAAATGACCACTCCCTATTCCGAATACGTCGCCGCCTTCGCCCGCCTGACCCGCGAGGGCAAACACCTTCCTCTCGGCGGATTTCCCGTGCCGGCTCGTCCCGCTCCGGCCGCCAATGCGCCGACGGTTCTGGTGTTTTCACCGCATCCCGATGACGAGTGCATCATTGGCGCGCTGCCGCTGCGGCTTCAGCAGGAAGCGGGCTATCGCGTGGTCAACATCGCCGTCACGCAGGGCAGCAACCGCGAGCGGCAGGCGGGACGGTTGGCGGAGCTGAAAGCGGCGTGCGGCTGGATCGGCTTCGGTTTGGAGCAGACCGCGCCCAATGGCCTGGAGCGCGTGCAGCCGAAGACCCGCGAAGCCCACGCGGCCGAATGGACCGCGGCGGTGCAGGTGATCGCTGCGGCGTTGGAGCGGCAGCGGCCGCAAGCGATCTTCTTCCCCCACATCCTCGACTGGAACAGCACGCACATCGGCACCCATTGGCTCGTCCTCGATGCGCTGGCTTCGTTGCCCACGACGTTCTCCTGTTTCACCGTCGAGACGGAATACTGGGGCCAGAACCCGTCGCCGAATCTCATGGTGGAATCCTCCGCCGAGGACGTCGCGCAACTTCTTTCGGCCTTGTCGTTCCATGTCGGCGAAGTGCGGCGCAATCCCTTCCATCTGCTGTTGCCCGCGTGGATGCAGGACAACGTGCGGCGCGGCGCGGAACTGGTCGGAGGGCAGGGCGGAGCCGCGCCGGATTTCGGCTTTGCGACGCTCTATCGTCTGCGGCGCTGGAAGGACGGGGTGTTGCAGAACGTGTTCAACGGCGGACGTAGCCTATCGGTCGCGGAGAATCCGGCCACGCTGTTTGCGGACCGGTGAAGAATCACGGTAGCCGCCGGAAGCGCAGGTTGCGGAAGGCGGCGACCGTCTGATAGGTGGCGAGGCCGAGCGGTTTAGACAGCTCGATCTCGCCGTGGCGCATGGAGATCTTCTTGCCCGTGGTTTCAAGGTCCACCACGGGTTTGTCGTCGATCCAGCAGACGATCTTGTCGGAGGTGACGCGCACTCGGATGGCGAACCACCGGTTGCGCTCCAGAAAGAGGCTGGTGGTCGTCTCGTTCGACGAGGCGTCCATGCCGTCGATGCTGGAGAGGCCCACGACGATCCCGCCCCAGCCACCGACGATGAACGAACAGTGCGAATCGCCGACGGGGAAGGTGAGCCCGCAGAAGAAATCCGAGCCTTCGAGCTTCATCGCTTCCAGCTCGATCTCGTAGTTCGTGGTGGGGAAACCGGCGGCGTTGGTCCAGTTCACTCCGCCGAGCGACGCGCTCATCCCGATCAGCAACCGCCCGTCCACCACCTCCGGCTCGCTGCCGCCCGCGTAGTCGGTCCGCATCCAGCCGGTCAGATCGCGGCCGTTGAAAAGGGCGGTCCAATTGGTCGAGCCCAGCGGTGTGGGCAAGGAAGCGAGGGCAGGCGGTGCCGGTTTCGGCGAAACCACGGTTGATGATTCCACCACCGCAGGAGCGGCCGTTTCGCTCGGGCTATGGCAGGCGGTCAACGCGGCCAGAAGCGGCAGCGATCCGAGGGCGAGGAGTTGGAAACGCATGGCCACTGGACGAGCGTGCGGCGCGGCAGCTTCAAGGAATGGCGTCTTCCACCATCTTGCGGAAGGCGGCTTCGCTCTCCGTGCCGAGCGCCTTGGGTGCGGTGAAGCGGACGAAGACACTGCCTTCTTTGCTGTCGAGGATCGCGCCGAGCAGCATGTGGTCGGCGAGCGGCGTCTTGGGCCCGCCGGGCATTCCGCTCTGATAGGTGCCGACTGCACGCACGAGCGTCAGCTTGCGGCCGCGCACGGTCTTCTCCTCGACCTTGGAATCGAGCTTGTCGCCGGTCTCGGCGAACTGGCCGAGCCAGCGGGTGACGTTGGCCTGGGCCCCGCCACCGTCACCGACGCCGAAGTGGAAGAAGACCGTTTCGCCCTCGGCCTTGCCGTCGCCCGAAGCGACCTTGAGCTGGGCCTTGCGCATGGCCGAGGTCGATTCGACCCAGGTCCACTTCTCGGGGCGTTTGAAGGAAAACTCGCCGACCTTGAAGGTAGCGGGAGCTTCGGCGGCAATGACGCCGACCGCGAAGAGCACGGCGGCCAAGATGGAGGCAAGTTTCATGAAAGGATCAGTTGCGGAGCTGCTTCTTCTCGGTCGAAAAACTGGTGACGACATCGCGTTCGTCAAACTCGACTTCGAGGAACGTGATCACGCCATAGACGTGGCCCTGCGGCCATTTGATCTCGGCCCATCGCCGCAGCAGGGTGCCCTTGAATCCGAGCAGTTCCTCGGAAGGCGGTCCGAATGCATCCTTCATCGCGGTTCCCGTGCTCTTGCCGACTTTGATCCGGTCCAGCACGTCGGGCGACAGATCCGGCCCCACGATCCGCTCTTCACCGATCCTAGAGCGGAGGTGCGTCCGGTTGTTGTAGCGGTGGACTTTTTGGACGACGCCGTTGGTGTCGGCCAAGAGATCAAGGCTGGAACTGCGCTGGACCATTTGCAATCCGAGGTTGTCTTGGCCCAAGTCCTCGACCGTGAAATAGCGGAGCAGCACCCAGCCCTGTGATCCGAGCTGGGAATCGGGCTTGCCGAGGATCTTCTTGGCTTCGGCCACGGTGGTGGTTCCCGGGACGATCCGCGCGACCTTCGCCGGGTCCATATGGGCGGCGCAGCCGGACAGAAAGGCGAGGGCGGCAATCGCGACGACGGAGAAAAAACCTCGATGGATCATGGGCGCTTCTTCTGGCGAGCCGGCGAGGAGGTGTCAATCCGCGGTTGGGGCCACCGCGTAGAGCTTCTTCATCGTGGCCACGTAGAGCGTGCCGTTGGCGGCGCAGGCGGTTGAATTGATCGCGCCGTCCAGCTTCACGGAGGAGAGAAGCTTCTTCTCCCGGCCCTGGGCGAAGACGAAGAAGTCGCCGCGCCGGGTGCCGAGGAAGATCTTGCCGTCGGCCGCCAGAACCGAGGCCCAGGTCTCGCCGCCGATGTCGTGGTTCCAGACCGTCTGGCCGGTCTTGGCGTCCACACAATGGAGGATGTGCTGGGAATCGGACGCATAGACGAGCCCGCCGGTGACCGTGGGGGTGGACATGGTTTTGCGGCCCAGTGGGTGGCTCCATTCGAGATGGGTGCGGGTGACGTCGCCGGTGCCGCGCGGATCGACGCGCTTGAGCCAGGCCTCGTTCTTGCCCCACCACCAGTCGCCGCCGCCGGCCACGAAAATCGAGCCGTCGGCGAAGACGGGCATGCCGAAGATGTTGCTGGGACCGATGCGGCGATTGTTGAGGTAGGGATGGATGTCGCCCTTGGGCGCTTCGGGATCGCAGTCGAACTGCCAGACCTTCTTCAAGGTCGCCACGCTTCCCGGTTCCGGTGTCCCCTCGAGCGGCTCGAAGCCGTAGAGCACGCCGTCGCCGCCGGCGAAGACGATCTGTTCCCGCCCGTTCACCACCGCGACGGAAGGGGACGACCAGGTGCAGTGGAAGATGTTCGTGGCGATGTTCTCGCGGTCGCGGGCCAGGAGACGGCCCGTCTTTTTGTCGAGGACCACGAGGCTGGGGGCGTCGGGCGTGCGGATGACCTTGTGCGTGTTGTCCACGCCGGTGCCGGTGTTGAGGTAGAGGTGGTCACCGCGGATGAGAATGGAGCTGTGGGCTCCGTCGTGCGACCAGATGCCCGCGCCCGTGGTGAGGTTGAACTCCCAGAGAATGTCGGCGTCGATGGGCGAAAGCTTGCGGGGCGTGATCTCGGCGTTCGGGGCGTTGGTGTCACGGGGAACCATGCGGCGGCCTTCGTCGAGGTAGGGGCCTTGATTCCCGTTGGCGAGCCCCTCGATGTCCATGCACACGACGATGCCCCGGTTGTCCACGAGATAGACGCGGTCGCCTTCCACGGTGGCGGGCGACGACATGCCGGTCTTGGGCCAGTCGTGGTAGATGTCCTCCTCGCGCTTGGGCACGACGAGCTGCCATTTCAGCGCGCCGGTCTTTTCGTCGAGGCAGAGATAGACGCCGCGATCACCGGTGTTTTCCGGGTCGCGCGGCTGTTCGTTGTTGGTGCCGATGAAGACGCGGCCATGGGCGACGATGGGCGAGGCGTAGGTCTCCGTGCCTAGCGCGGCGGTCCAGCGGACGTTCCTGCCCGTGGCGGGATCGAAGGTGTCGGGCAGGCCGGTTTCCGACGAGACGTGGTTGCGGCTCCAGGCCTCGCCCCATTGGGGCTGGTCGCCGGCCCGGAGCGAACCGGCCAAGGACAACAGGCAAACGCAGAAGGGAATCCAGGGACGCATTCCGCGAACGCTACGCGCTGGAGAGCCCGAGGTAAACCCTTCGCCGTGGGCCCGAAAGCGGGGAGGCCAAGACGGCCGGACGGGGCGCTCACAGCCCCAGATCCAACTGGTCTCCCGCTCTGGGTGGCCGACGGAAATGCTCGGCCGAAAGCCCGGAGCGGTTGCCCGAAATTCCGGCCTTGCGGCAGGCGATCTGGAACTGCGCGGCGATCTGCTCGGCGAAGATGCCGGTGCCCGACATTCGTTCGCCGAACTCCGCGTTGTTCAGCTTCCCTTCGCGCACGGCCTGGATGCGGTTCATCACCTTGTCGAAGCGGTCCGGATACCAGCGCTTGAGCCAGTCCTGGAAAAGCCCCTTCAACCCAAACGGCAGCCGCAGCACCACGTAGCCGGCAAACTTCGCGCCCGCCTTGGCGGCTTCGCCGAGGATCGACATCATCTCGTGGTCGTTCAGCCCGGGAATCATCGGGGCCGACATCACGCCGACGGACACTCCGGCCTCGGCCAGGGTCCGGATCGTCTCCAGCCGTTGGCGCGGTGACGCGGTTCGCGGCTCCATCCGGCGCGCCAGTTCGGAGTCCAGCGTGGTGACGGAAACGAAAACGGCGACGGCGTTCCAGCGGGCCAGTTCCGTCAGCACATCCAGATCGCGGGTGACGAGCGCGTTCTTGGTGACAATGCCAACGGGGTTGCGGAACTCGGCGAAGACTTCCAGACAGCCGCGCGTGAT
>CBFGQE010000037.1:0-12763 GCA_965650815.1 uncultured bacterium | reverse complement strand
GTGGACGCCTCCGAGCCCTTGATGTCGGTGCCGAGCCGCTGGAGGTAGGCGATCAGCGCGATGATTTCCTTGTTGGGTTGGCCGGTGATGGAGCCGGCCTTGAGATTCTCGACGATCTTTGCCGCCTGCGCGTCGAGATCCTTCTGGGCTTGGGCCGCCTCGTAGCCTTCTGGATACGGAACGCCGACCTTGCGGAGCGCCTTGATGCGCGATGGCAACGCGTTGGTGTCCGTGTTCTGGGTCAAAAGCCACGGGTAGCGCGGCATGATGGAGCCGGGCGAAGTGATCGTGGGATCGTCCATGTGGTTGTAGTGCCAAGCGTCGGGATACTTGGCGCCGATGCGGTGCAGGTCCGGGCCGGTGCGCTTGGAGCCCCAGAGGAACGGGTGGTCATAGACGTATTCGCCCGCCTTGGAGTATTCGCCGTAGCGTTCGGTCTCGCTGCGGAAGGGGCGGATCATCTGCGAATGGCAGCCGACGCAGCCCTCGCGGATGTAGATGTCGCGGCCGAGGACTTCGAGCGGCGTGTAGGGCTTCACCGAGGAGATGGTCGGGACGTTCTCCTTGATGAGGTAGAGCGGGACGATCTCGACCAGGCCGCCGATGGCGACGGCCACGAGGGACAGGACCGTGAAGAGGATGGGCTTCGATTCCAGCGCGCGGTGCCAGTAGCTGTGCTTGGCGTGGGCGGGCGCGGCGTGGGCTTCCTGTGCGGCGAGCGAAGGGGCCTGGGCCTCGACCTCGGCCTCGAAGACGCCGCTCTTGGCCGTCTTCCACAGGTTGTAGGCCATGATGAAGGCACCGACGATGTAGAGCGTGCCGCCGATGGCGCGCAGCACATACATCGGGATGAGCTGGATGACGGTCTCCAGGAAGTTCGGGTATTTCATGAACCCGTCCTCGGTGAACTCCTTCCACATGAGGCCCTGGGTGATGCCGCTCCAGTAGATGGGGATGGCGTAGAACATCATGCCCAGCAGCCCGAGCCAGAAGTGCCAGTTCACCAGCTTCATGGAATACAGCTTCGTGTTCCACATCTTGGGGAAGAGCCAGTAGAGCATGGAAAAGGCAATGAAGCCGTTCCAGCCGAGCGCGCCGGTGTGGACGTGGGCGATGGTCCAGTCGGTGTAGTGCGAGAGGGAATTGACGCTCTTGATCGAGAGCATCGGGCCTTCCAGCGTGGCCATGCCGTAGGCGGTGAGGGCCACGACCATGAACTTCAGCATGGGTTCCTCGCGCAGCTTGTGCCACGCGCCGCGCAGGGTGAGCAGGCCGTTCAACATGCCGCCCCAGCTCGGGGCCACCAGCATCACGGAGAAGACCATGCCGAGCGACTGCGCCCAGTCGGGCAGCGCGGTGTAGAGCAGATGGTGCGGCCCGGCCCAGATGTAGATGAAGATCAGGCCCCAGAAATGGATGATCGAGAGCCGGTAGCTGAACACCGGGCGGTTCGCCGCCTTGGGCAGGAAGTAATACATGATGCCGAGGAACGGCGTGGTGAGGAAGAAGGCGACGGCGTTGTGCCCATACCACCACTGCACCAGCGCGTCCTGCACGCCGGCGTAGATCGAGTAGCTCTTGAAGGCCCCGGCCGGAATGACCAGCGAATTGACGATGTGCAGCATCGCGACGGTCAGCGCGGTGGCGATGTAGAACCAGATGGCGACGTAGAGGTGCTTCTCGCGGCGCTTCAGGATGGTGCCGATCAGGTTGACGGTGAAGGCCACCCAGACGAGGGCGATGGCGATGTCGATGGGCCATTCCAGTTCGGCGTATTCCTTCGAGGAAGTGAGGCCGAGCGGCAGGGTGATCGCCGCGGAGACGATGATGAGCTGCCAACCCCAGAAGTTCAGCCAGCTGAGCGTGTCGTTGAACATCCGCGCCTTGCAGAGCCGCTGGAGCGAATAGTAGATGCCCATGAACATGGCGTTGCCCACGAAGGCGAAGATCACCGCGTTCGTGTGCAGCGGGCGCAGGCGGCCGAAGGTGGTGTATTGCAGGTTCAGGTTCGCCGCCGGCCAGAAGAGCTGGACCGCGATCAGCAGGCCCGCGCAGAAGCCCACGATGCCCCAGACGATGGTGGCGATGGCGAAGGCGCGGACGATCCGGTTGTCGTATTTGAAGGTTTCCACGTTCATGCGGAGGCTCCTTGGGTCATGGGGATCATTCGGGTTTGGTGAAATGGTCTTCGGCCGTCTTCTTCGTCGGCGCGTCGTCGGTCAGCATCCGCATCGAGGGCGTGGTGGTGTCGTCGTATTGGCCCGAGCTGACGGCCCAGATGAAGCCGACCAGGAACGCGGCGGCGACCAGCACGCTCACGGGAATGAGGATAAGGATGACGCTCATGGGGACTGCACCTCCCTTGCCCGACCCTGAACGGCTTTTGTGGATGAGGCGGGCTCATGGGGCGATTTTGTTTCCTCGTCTTCGTCTTCCTCCTCGTCCTCCTCAAAGGCTGAGTTGCTTCCAGAAGACGAAGAGGAAGAGGGGGACGAAGAGGAGGATGCCTGAATGCCGCTCCTCCGCCCCAACCACCCCGTCAGCCCCACCGCGACCAGCACCACGCTGATCGAACTCAGCGGCATCAACACCGCGCAGACCACGGGCGAGAGCTTTCCCGCGGCGGCGATGGCGATGCCGACGATGTTGTAGAGGGTGGAGACCAGGAAGCTGACGCGCACGACGGTGGTCGTGGACTTGGCGTAGCGCAGCAGTGCGTGGATCTGCGGCACCTGCCCAGCTTGGAGGATCACGTCGCTGGCGGGGGAAAAGGCGCCGACGTTTTCCACCACGGCCACTCCGACGTCGCTCTGCTGGAGCGCTCCGGCATCGTTCAAACCGTCGCCGACCATCATCACGGTGCGACCGGCTTGCTGGCGTTGCCGGATGAAGCCGAGCTTGTTCAACGGGCTTTGGTTGAAATGGAGCGTGGCGCGTTCGCCGAAGAGCTGCCGGAAGGTTTCGCGCTCGCGTTCGTTGTCGCCGCTGAGCAGGGAAAGTTCGCCCTGCTGGGCCAAAGCGTGGAGCAGGCGGTCCGTCTCGGGACGCACGCGGTTGCCGAGGACGAAGTGGCCGCGATAAGTGCCATCGACCAGGACGTGGACGGTGCTGCCGTTGGTAGGACGGGCCGCTGGCCCGTCAGGTAGTTCAGGCTGCCAGCCTGAACGGTCGGCGGGTCCAAGCTGGCAGCTTGGACTACGTGCCGAGCTGCCAGCCCGGCCTACTAACCAATCCTTCGCTCCCAACAACACTTCGCGGCCATCGACCACGCCTTCGATCCCGCAGCCGGGAGTCTCGCGGAACGACGAGACGGACGACTTGGCGCGGGCTTCGCGCGAGCGCAGCGCTTCGGCCAGTTGGACCGACAAGGGATGCGTGGAATGCGAGGCAAGTGCGGCGATCCAGGAGGTTTCTTCGGCGGTCAAGCTCCCCGGTTCAGCAGGCTGCAAGCCTGCCTTACTGGCTGGAACAAACCGCACATCGCCGCCTTCCGCCGAAGTCAGCGTGCCCGTCTTGTCGAAGACCACCGAATCCACCCCGGCCAAGGTTTCCAGCACGTTGGCCCCACGCAGGAAGATGCCGCGCCGGGCCAGGACGCGTTGGGCGTTGCCGAGCGCGAAGGGCGCGGCCAAGGCGAGCGCGCAGGGGCACGCCACGATCAGCACGGCGGTGAAGGCCCGCAGCGCCGTGGCCGGTTGCCCGGCGAAAGCCGCCCAATACACCGCCGAGCCGAGCGCGATGGCGATGATGATGGCGGTGAAGCGCGGCGCGAGCCGGTTGGTCAGCGTGGTGAAGACGTTCTCCTTCGACTTGCGGAACACTTCCTGGTCCCAGAGCGACGTCAGGTAGCCCTGCGAAACGGGTTTGCGCGTCTCGATCTCGATGGTGCCGCCGACCTGGCGTCCACCGGCGAAGAGCGGTTCACCGAGCGCCTTCTCCACCGGCACGGATTCGCCGGTGACGAAGCTGTAGTCGATCACCGCTGCGCCGCTGACGAGCACCGCATCGGCCGGGATCAATTCTCCATGCCGCAGCCGCAGGCGATCACCGACGCGGAGCTGCGAAAGAGCTACTCTTTCTTCATCTGGTATCCGATCCGATCCCTGATCCCTGATCCCGGATGCCGGATGAAGAAGCCTCACAACCGAGAGCGGGAAAAACGACTTGTAGTCCCGGTCAAAAGCCAGCCGGTCGAAGGTCTTCTGCTGAAACAGCCGGCCGAGCAGCAGGTAGAAAAGCAGTCCGGCGAGCGAATCGAAGTAGCCTTCGCCGTGGCCCGCGACCACGTCCCAGACGCTTTGCAGAAACAACGCGGCGATGCCGAGCGCGATGGGCACGTCGAGCGTCAGGCGACCTTGCCGAAGACCGCGCCACGCGTTGAGCCAGTAGTCGGACGCGCTGAAAACTACCACCGGCACGGCGAGCACGAGGCTGATCCAGCCGAACATCCGCGCGAAGGCCGGGCCGTGGAAGGCGTCCAGGCCGAAGTAGCCGGAGATGGCGAAGAGCATCGTGTTGCCGAAGGCGAAGCCCGCCACCCCGAGCTGGAGATGCAGTCGGCGCAGGGCGGGATTGGCCTTGGGTTTGTCCAGATCGGAGAACTTCAGCTCCGGCGAATAACCCAGCGACGCGAGCAGCGCGGCCAGTTCGCCAAGCTTCACCGTGGATTCGTCGAAGTGGAGCGTGGCTTCCTTGCGCGGGAAATTCACCCGCGAGGCGGTGATGCCGGGCTTGAGACGGAAGAGATTCTCCAGCAACCAGACGCACGCGATGCAGTGGATCGTCGGCAGATGAAAACGCACGCGCGCGGTCTTGCCGTCCGAGAAGTCGATCAACTGCGCGCGCACCGCCGGTTCGTCGAGGAACCGGTAGTGCTCCGCGCCGGTCTCCGTCACGCGCACGCCACGAGCCCCTTCCATCCGGTAGAACTGGCCGAGGCCGTTTTCGCACAGGATCTCGAAGACGGTCCGGCAGCCGTGGCAGCAGAAGGCCTTGTCGCCGAGCGAAAGCGTGGTCTCCGCGCAGGGCAGCCCGCAGTGGTGGCAATGAAGTTCCCGCCGGTCAGTTCCGGAAATCCCCTCTGCGACGACGGTGTCCTCCGCGACACCGCCGATGAAGTCCGCAGCCTTGTTCAGCACGCCGTTCATGAATCGACTCGTTGGTCGGGTTCAACATCGGCACGACAACCCGTTGAGCGCTTACTGCTTTTTGCCCATCCGTGGCCAGCATTTGTTGGGTGAGAAACGCTGATGGCCGGATGCAGGGGAACTGCTGGTGACGGCCGGGCTCTGTCGTGGGCTGCGCCCAGTGACCAAAACGATGCAATCGCCAGGCCGCACGCATCCCGGTGGCGTTCTGCCGAAACACGCGGTTTTGCTCGGGAATCCGCATGGCTCGGCACGACACGCTCCCCAGTATTGGGGGGATGATTAAATCCGGAGCCTTGGCGGAATGGCTCATGCTTGAGGTGGCCTCAAGCGTGCCCGTGTGTTTCAATCCGTGCCTCTCGGCAACCCCGGCCGACAGGAAACAAAACATGACCCATCCAACTACCGTGCTAACTTCCGCCATGAACCGTCTGCTTCGCCCTTGTGCGGCCGCCCTGTCTCTCGCGTTGGCCGCGTTGATCCCGGCCTCGGCCCAGGAACTGGTGTATTCCCAGGATTTCGAGACCGATTCCACGACGGACTGGGTGGTGAACTCCGGTTTGGGAACCAACACGGCCGACTTCTTCTTCGACTACAGCACCGTGGGAGTGCCACCGGCTCCGAACTCCTCCGGTGGCTCGACCCGAGCGCTGAAGCTCCAGGCGAACATGGACCCGGCCACGCAGGCCGGCAGCGTCGCGGGCTACGGCCTCAGTGTGTCGCCGCTGAACTTCGGCATCACCGACAACTTCGACATGCGGTTCGACATGTGGCTGAACTATCCGAAGAGCGGCAACGGCTCCACGCAGATCGGCGGCGCGGGCTATGGCACTGCGGGCACCGCCGCGCAGATCGCCGGGGCGGCGGACAGCGTGTATATCGGCGCCAGCACGGACGGCGGCACAGCGGCCGATTACCGCGTGTATGCGCCTTCTTTCGCCACCAGTTACCAGGACGCCGCGCGCACGAATCCGAACGACGCGACCTCGCCCTTGGTCTATGCTGCCGGTGGCCGCAACAACACGGCCGCCTACTACTCCACGAATTTCCTCGGCGGCATTCCCGTGCCGCAGGCGCAGACCAATCTCTTCCCCACGCAGACGGGCCTTTCCAACGTGGTCGGAACATTGGGCTTGAAGTGGCGTGAAGTCTCGCTGCGCAAGGTGGGCAACCTCATCACCTACCGCGTGGACGGCGTGCTGATCGCCTCGATCGATGCCCGGTTCTCCGGAGCGTTGGGCGGACAGAACATCCTGTTCAACCTCTACGACATCAACGGCAACGCCTCCACCGACCCGACCTCGACCAACACGCTCTTCGCGCTGTTCGACAACGTCCGGATCACGAACTTCCCCAGCATCGTCACCGTGACCGCCAGCCAACCCACCGCCTCCGAGGAAGGGCCTACACCTGGCTCCTTCACCATCGAGCGCACTTCGTCCGGCGTCGCCACCACCGTCAACTACCTCATCGGCGGCACCGCCACGGCGGGCAGCGACTATACGCCTCTCTCCGGCACCGCCACGTTCGGCCAGTTCGACACTACCGTTGAAGTGGTCGTGACGCCGCTCAACGACAGCGTCTCCGAATATCCCGAGACGGTAGAGATCACCATCGTGGATGGCCCGGGCTACGTCGGTTCGGGCACGGCCGCCGTGACCATCGCGGACAACGACACGCCGACGCTGAACGTCTCCGTCGTGCAGCCCACCATGTATGAGCCGTATCCGAACGACTTCATCCGCTACCGCATCGAACGCTACGGCAACATGGACGCCGCCGACTTCACGGTGAACCTCGCCTTCTCCGGCACCGCCACGGCGGGAACGGACTTTGTTCTGCCCGAGACCGTGACCATGCCCGCAGGCGCGGCGACGGCCGACTTCCTCATCAGCCCGCTGGACAACTCGGCCGCGACCGGCACCAGGACGGTCATCGCCGCGATCGCCTCCGGAAGCGGCTACGCCATCGGCACGAACAGCCCGTCGGCCACCGGCATGATCCTCGACGACGAAACGACCCAGACCTCGGTGCTCTACTCCAGCCCGTTGAGCTCCTCTGGTGACGCCTCGAACTGGACCGTGCGCTACGGCACGGGCGATCCGACCAACAACGCGGCGAACTTCTCCGCCGACTTCGGCTACGATCTCGCCTCCGCTTCCCTGCCCCCGGCGCCCGGCGGCGCGACCACCGCGCTGCGCCTGAGCGCGAACAAGCTCCTGCCCGCCGGTTCCGGCGCGGCCGGCGCGGTCAACGCCTACCTCACGAACCAGGCCTTCAGCGGCGACTACGCCGTGCGCTTCGACCTCCACCTCGTGGAGGATTCCGCGCTCAGCACCGCCACCGAGGGCGTGCTCTTCGGCATCAACCACTCCGGCAGCCAGAGCAACTGGTGGTATGGCAGCGGCCCGCTCGCGCCCGCCACTTGGGGCAGCGACGGCGTCTGGTTCTTCATCACCGCCCAGCCCGGCGGCACCGCCACCGGCGACTACATGCTCTACACCGGCCAAGGCGGCACCAACGGCAACACCGGCTGGACCCGTGTGGCTGCCAAGTTCGCGACCGCCTTCACCAACGCCTTCAAGGCCCATCCCGATGCGGCCCGTCCCGGCCCGTTCACCAGCTACGGCGCATCTTCCAGCCCAGTGCCCGGCGTTCCCGCCAACGTGGACCCGTCCCTCATCCCCGGCGGCTCCTGGGCCGACGTCGAGATCAAGCAGGTGGCCAACGTCGTCACCCTCTCGGTGAACAAGACCGAGATCTTCAGCTACACCAACACCACGGTGTGGACCAACGGCTACCTGATGCTCGGCTACTCCGATCCGTTCGCGTCCTCCACCGACGGCTCCAAGGCTGCCGCCTACTTCGCGAACCTGTCCGTCGTCCGCCTGGCGGCCCCGGCGGTCACGGCCACGGTGCTCGATGCGAACACGGTGACGATGACCTTCAGCACGACCGACACCACGTCGCCTTTCGTGGTCGAGGCTGCGGCCACGGTGGACGGCGCCTTCACCAATGTGAACGCCATCATCACCTACCTTGGCAACGGCACCTACCAGGCCGTGGCCCCGCGCAACGGCGACGCCCGGTTCTACCGCGTGCGCCGTCTGTAAATCGTCCGTTCCTGGCGGCGTCCGCTGTGTCGGCGGACGCCGCCGCTTCCCTGTCGTATGAAGTCCTTTCGCCGTCTCCGTCCCGGATCGCTCCGGGCCTTTACCCTGATCGAACTGCTCGTCGTCATCGCGATCATCGCGATCCTGGCGGGGATGCTTCTGCCCGCCTTGGCCAAGGCAAAGGCGAAGGCCCAGGCCACCCAGTGTTTGAACAACCTCAAGCAGCTCCAATTGGCATGGCATCTCTACGCGACGGACTTCAACGACTACATGGTGCCCAACGCGCCGCTCGGAGCCATTCCCGAGGAGTCCTGGTCGGGAGGCGCTTTCATGAGCTGGGGAAACGCTGCGGCCAACACGAACGAGGTGGATCTGCGCAAATCGATCCTCGGCCAGTTCGTGAGTGGCTCCATCGGTATCTTCCGCTGTCCGGGAGACACCGTCCCTTCCGCCAATGGAGTGCGGGTCCGTTCCTATTCCATGAACGCCCAAGTCGGCGCGCTCTACACCGCCCCGATGACGGAAGGATACAATCCGGGCTACAAGACCTTCAAAAAGGTCTCCGACGTCGGGAGCTGTCCGGGTCCGAGCGACACCTTCGTCTTCTGTGAAGAGAGCATGCTTTCGATGAACGACGGCTATCTCCAGGTCGACAACACGACGGCGCGCTTTCCCGACATCCCGGGTGCCTACCATAAATGGAGCTGCGGCTTCTCGTTCGTGGACGGCCACGCCGAGCTGAAGCGCTGGGAGACGCCGGTTCTGAAAAGGGCCGTTGTCGTGCAGCAGGAGGCCGACAATCTCTTGGCCGGCCCCAACAACGCCGACTGGCGCTGGTTCACCTCCAAGGCGTCCTGCCCCAAGTGAGTTCCGCGTTCTCCACGCTTTTCCCCGAATCATGATCCATCGCGCTTTGTCCCAAGGCCGGGGCCTATGGGCGCTGGCCAGTTTGTTCCTCGTCGGCTGCGTCTCCGCTCCGAAAAACGCCGCGCCGCTTCCGCGCCGGGGCGACGAGATCGTCGTGGCCGGGCAATACTTCCACATCGGCACGCCCGTCGTGCTCTGGACCGATCCCGGCGGCTACGACGCCTACCGCGTCGAGCGCCGCTTCAGCCCGCTGGACAAGGCCGACTGGGAAAGCTCCAAGGAGGAGCGCAAGGATCTGACCACTCCCAACCGCTACGGCACGCGACGTTCAGGACTGTCTCCGGAGGAGCTGGAGCGCGTGCGCGGCGGCGGCTGGGATCTGCCCTTGCTCCGGCGCACCGTGGACCAGTTCGTCCTGCACTTCGACGTCTGCGGCATCAGCAAGCAGTGCTTCAACATCCTCCACGACCATCGCGGGCTGAGCATCCACTTCATGCTCGATGTGGACGGCACCATCTACCAGACGCTCGACCTCAAGGAACGCGCCTGGCATGCCACGACGTCCAACGACCGTTCCATCGGCGTGGAGATCGCGAACATGGGCGCGTATCGGCCGGGTGCGAAGAACCCGTTCAACGACTGGTATGCGACCAACGCCGCCGGCGAAACCATCATGACCATCCCGGCAAAGTTCGGGCCGGAGCCCGTCCGCACGCCGAACTTCGTCGGCCGTCCCGCGCGGCCCGAGCCGGTGCGGGGCGTGGTGCAGGGCGGCGAGTTGATCCAATACGACTACACGCCGGAACAATACGCCGCGCTGACCAAGCTCACCGCAGCGCTCTGCCAGATCTTCCCCGGCATCCGCTGCGACTACCCGAAAGACGCCAACGGTCGCCTCATGCCTCACAAGCTGCCCGACGACGACCTGAAGCGTTACCAGGGCGTGATTGGCCACTACCACATCCAGAAGAACAAGACCGACCCCGGCCCCGCCATGCAGTGGGAACGCGTCATCCAGGACGCGCGCCGGATCATGGAAGAGTCGCGGTGAGGCAAAGCGGGTAGGGCGAAGGCTCCCGCCGAGCCGCCGTAGCGCCGACGTCCCGTCGGCCGTGTCGCAAGCGTCGCGCTGGCCGGGCGCGCTGCTGTGGAGGGCGGCTTCGCCGACAGGATGTCGGCGATACGGCAATCGGGACGATTGCGGCACGGCAAGCCGGAGGCATGCGCTACACGGCTCGGCCGGAACCTTTGCCCTCCCTCTCACCGATAGATCAGATACGGCGCACGGCGTTCGGCGAAGGCTTCTTCTTCGGGCTTCCACGTCTCGACGATCTCGCGCCAAGGCGTGCCGGCTTCCAGCGCCAGGCGTTCGCGGCTGCTGCCGATGAGCAGGTCGAAGGCGATGGGATCGGAGACGAATTCGTAGGTCTCCGTCCGCCAAGCGAAGTGTTCCGTCGATTGGGCACGGATGGCTTCCAGCAACGCCAGATGGGTCCGCACGGGCTGGAACATGCGGCGATCGGTCACGTGCAGTTGCACGCCCGCGCAGTCCTGACCCGCGTGCTTCTGGAAGGTGGGATTGAAGACCGTGGCGCGGAAACGGACGCCGGGCAGTTCTTCGCGGTTGAGCCGGTTCGCCAAAGCGGCCGCATCGAGCCACGGCGCGCCGACCAACTCGAAGGGCCTTGTCGTGCCGCGTCCTTCGGAAAGGTTCGTGCCTTCGACGAGGCATTGGCCGGGATAGACCACGGCTGTATCGACGGTCGGCATGTTGGGCGAAGGCAGCACCCACGGCAGCCGTGTCTCCTCGAAGAACATGCCGCGGTCCCAGCCGGTGCAGGGAATGACTTCGAGCGCGACGTTGTGGAGCTGCTTCTCGGCCTGATAGAGGCGGGCCAGCTCGCCCAGCGTCATGCCGTGGCGCACCACGATGTCGTGCGGGCCGATGAAGCTCTCGTAGCCCGGGACGAGGCGCGGACCTTCGACAGAAAGGCCGTCGATGGGATTGGGCCGGTCCAGCACCAGCACGCGGAGACCGATGGCGTGGGCGGCTTCGAGGCAGTAGAGCATCGTCGCCTGGAAGGTGTAGTAGCGGGAGCCGACGTCCTGGAGGTCGATCACGAGCACGTCGAGGCCGTTCAACTGTTCGGCGGTCGGACGCAGGCTTTCCACGGTGTCGCCGTAGAGGCTGACCACGCGCGGGCCATTTGCCCCGATTCGCGGCTCGTCCTTCACCGCTTCCAGATCCTGCGCCTGGCCGAACCAGCCGTGTTCCGGTCCGAAAACGGTCACGAGCTTCAGCTCCGGCGTCGCGAGCATCAGATCCACGGCGTGGCAAAGCCGCCGGTCCACGGACGCGGCATGGGCCACGAGGCCCACCCGTTGGCCGTGCAATCGCCGGAAACGTTCTCCCGCCAGGACATCCAAACCCGTCAGCACGCGGTGCATGACCGTGACTGTGTCGGAAGCAATCTGCGGCGCAACCGAAAGCCCGGCCCGTTGCGCCCCCTTTTTTAGCCGGAGAGGACTTCGCGCTGGCTCGTCGTCGCGGCGAGCGGCCATGCTTCGCCTCCATGAAAGTCGTCGCATGGTTGCAGGTGTGGGTGGCCGTTCTCTGCGTCTTCACGCCGGGCCGCCTCGGGGCGGACGCGGTGGAGGATCTGATCGACGCGGAGATTCGCCAGCGCGGCACCGTGGGCTTGGCCTGCTTGATCCTCCAGGAAGGCAAGCCGCCGCGCGGCATCTATCGGGGCGTGGCGAACCTCGAATGGAATCTGCCCGTCACCGCCGACACCGTTTTCGAGATCGGTTCCGTCACCAAGCAGTTCACCACCTCCGGCATCCTGATGCTCGCGCAGGACGGCAGGCTGAAGATCGACGACCAGATCAGCCAGCACCTCTCCAACACGCCGCCGGCCTGGGCCGCCGTGACCATTCGCCATCTCATGGAGCACACGTCCGGTATCCCGAGCTACGACAGCCTCGACGGCTTCGAGATGCGGCTGAAGCTCACGCAGGAGAAGTTCATCCAGCGCCTCGGCAAACACCCGCTCGTCTCCGCACCCGGCGAGAAATGGAGCTACTGCAACTCCGGCTACAATCTCCTCAGCTACGTCATCGAGAACGCCAGCGGCACGAACTACTGGGCCTTCCTCGACCAGCGCATCTTCCGCCCGTTGGGCATGACGCGGACGACGAGCCGCGATCCCCGCTTGATCGTGCCGCAGCGCGCCTCCGGCTACGAGAAGGCGAAGGACGGCTCGCTGGTTCATCGCAACTCCGACCTCACGGACCTGCTCGGCGCGGGCGCGATCGTTTCGACGGTCGGTGATTTGGCGAAGTGGGACGCGGCGCTGAACGGCGACAAGTTCCTCACCGAGCAGAGCAAACGCCTCGCGTGGACTCCGGTGAAGCTGCCCAACGACGAGACCAAGCACTATGGCTTCGGCTGGCATCTCAACCCGCTCGAAGGCCGCGCCAACATCGGCCACAGCGGCTCCACTTCCGGCTTCTCCGCCAGCTTCCAGCGGTTTCCCGACGACAAGCTGACAGTCATCCTGCTCTCCAACACCGACGATTCAGGCTTCGCCACGCGACTGGCGAAGAAGATCGCCGTGCTCCACTTTCCCAAGGCTG
>CBFGQE010000036.1:0-12869 GCA_965650815.1 uncultured bacterium | reverse complement strand
TGGCCACGGCCTGTCTCAACAACAACCGCCAGCTCACCCTTGCTTGGCTGCTCTACGCCGACGACAACGCCGGTCGCCTCGCCTACAACCTCGGCGGCGATTCCGGTCGGCGCACGGCCGATGTCAGGACCAACAGCAACTGGGTGAACAATCTTCTCTCGTGGGAGCTGGACGCGGACAACACCAACACCCTCGGGCTCACCCAAGCCGCGCTCGGCCGCTACGTCTCCGGCAACGCGGCGGTTTTTCGCTGCCCGGCCGATGACATCGTGAGCGCGGTGCAACGCTCCGTCGGTTGGCGTTCCCGCGTGCGCAGCTATTCGATGAACGCCATGATGGGCGACGCCGGACCGGCCTCCGCTTCCGGCAAGAACGTCAACAACCCCTACTACGTCCAGTTCTTCAGCCAGTCCGCCATTCCCGAGCCCGCGCGTCTCTTTGTCCTGCTGGATGAACACCCCGACTCGATCAACGACGGCTACTTCGTGAACGACGCCTACGCCGGCGAGTGGATGGATCTGCCCGCGTCGAACCACAACGGCGCGGGCTCGCTCTCCTACGCCGACGGCCACAGCGAGCTGCACCGGTGGGAGTCGAAGGAAGTGCGGCGACCGGCCCGGCCGGATGCGGCGGGCTTGCCCTTCGCCGTTTCCGAAGAAGGGCGCGAAGATTTCCGCTGGCTGATGGAGCGCACGAGCGTCCGGCAATGATCGGAGGCTGGGCGGCTCGCCCTCGGCTCAAAGGAAACCACGCAGTTCCGCTTCGGGCACTTCTCCGGCCAAGACATAGACCTTGCCGTCGCGCACCCAACTGGCGGTGTTCAAGCGATGGACTGGAGAGACCGTCGTCGTGGCTGGAATGGCTGGAACATCCGCCGTGTCGGCCACGAAGAGGTAGAGGGGTTTTCCTCCGCCGAGATCGAAGCAGATCATGGCCACCGGCTTGTTTTGCCAGCGCAACGCCGCACAGCCGTAGCCGGGCAGACGGTTGAGCGCGTCGGTCAATTGGTAGCCGGGCTGGACGTTCTTCTCCGCCAGGAACGCTCGGATCTGGGCAAGGTCGTTGGTCAGGAGATCCATCCGATAGTCGCGCAGGGCGTTCCGGGCCATGCGTTCGCGGAACCCGGCGAAGGTGGTGTCCTCCCGGGGCTGCAAACGCCAGACGGCGAAGGAAACCAGCAGGGCCACGCAGGCCGCGGCCGCGAGCGCGAACCATTGGCGCAACGGCATGATCTTCGGCGGCGCAGGCTGGCGGTTCAGGATCGCTTCCTTCAATCCAGCCGGGGGCGCGATGCGGCGCAGGCTGGCGCGCACCGATTCCTGGAACAAACCGTGGCGTTGCAGCCAGTCGCCCAGTTCCGCGTCGTGCCGGGCCAGCTCGAGGGCTTGGGCAGCCCCCGCGTCTTCGGCATCGTCGAGGGCGAGACCGGGGCGGTGGCGGAGAAGGATTTCTTTGGCTTCGTCTCTAGTCACGGCTGGGCTCCTTTCTGCGGGTCTCCGCACCGAGCAGCGCCTGGAGCTGGCGCACGCCCCGCGAGATCCTCGACTTCACCGTCCCGAGCGGCACTTCGAGCATCTCCGCGATCTCGGGATAGCTGTGGTCTTCCAAATAGAACAAGGCGACCGGAGCGCGGAAGACCTCGTCCAATGTCGCCAACGCGGCCACGACTTGCTCGGCATCGAGGCCGCTCGTCTCGGGCGGCGCGACGGACGGGATGTCCCACGAGGCTTCGTCCAGCTCGTGGTGGTGGAAGCGGGTCTCGCGACGGCAACGTTCGAGAAACTTCCGGTGCAGGATCGTGAAGAGCCACGACTTGGTCTTGGCCGCGTCACGGAGCCCGGCCCGCTTCTCCGCAAAGACGAGGAACGTGTGCTGGGTCAGATCGCCCGCGTCCGCCTCGGACCGCGTCAAGCTGTAGGCAAAACGGTAGAGCGGCTCGTAAAACCGCTCCACGATCCCGGCGAATTCCGCGTTGTCGGCCATGGTGTCGCACCGCAGGTGGGATGCACCGGGCGGAGGAAGGTTCCGCAGGATTCTTGCGGATGGCTTCCTAGGGCGGGGATTGAGCCGGGCCACAGCGTTCTTCGGCCAGAGAAATCCCGGGCCCGGCGGCGAAAGGGCCGGGGTTTCGGGTTGCATCTCCGGAGCATCGGCGGCATTCACGGCGGCCCGATTCCATGAACGAATCCTACGTCGCGAAGATCGCCTCCGAGCTGAAGGTCCAGCCCCGCCAAGTTGCCGCCACCGCCAAGCTCATCGCGGAGGGGGCAACCGTCCCGTTCATCGCCCGCTACCGCAAGGAAGTGACCGGCACGCTCGACGAGGTGGCCATCACTTCCATCCGCGACCGCATGCTTCAGCTCGCGGAACTGGACGAGCGCCGCACCTCGATCGTGAAGTCGCTGGAGGAGCGCAATCTTCTATCCGACGATCTCAAGCACGCCATCGCCGCCGCCGAGACGTTGACCGCGCTGGAGGATCTCTACGCGCCGTATCGCCCGAAGCGCCGCACGCGCGCGACCATCGCCAAGGAAGCCGGTCTGGAGCCGTTGGCGAAGATGCTCTTCGAGCAGCAGGAGACCGTCGATCCGCTCCAGGAAGCCGCCGCCTTCGTCAATCCGGAGAGGCTTGTCGTCGATGCGAACGCCGCGCTCTACGGCGCTCGCGACATCATCGCCGAGTGGATCAACGACGACGCCGTGGCCCGCGCGAAGCTCCGCCAGCTTTACTGGAGCGAAGGCACCGTTCGCTCGAAGGTCCTGACCGGAAAGGAAACCGAAGGCGCGAAGTTCAAGGACTACTTCGACTGGACCGAGCCGGTGAAATCCATCCCCAGCCATCGGTTGCTGGCGATCCGGCGCGGCGAGGAAGAAGGATTCCTGCTGGTCCGCATCACGCCGCCGGAGAACGACGCGATCATCGCGTTGGAAGAACTGTTCGTGAAAGCGCCGGGCAAGCCCGCAGGCGAACAGGTGCGCTTGGCGGCGCAGGATTGTTTCAAGCGTTTGCTCGGGTTCGCCATCGAAGGCGAGATACGCATCGAGTCCAAAAAGAAGGCCGACCAAGAAGCCATCCGTGTCTTCGCCGAGAATCTGCGGGAGCTGCTGCTGGCGCCGGCCTTGGGCCAGAAGAACGTCTTGGCCATCGATCCCGGATTCCGCACCGGTTGCAAGGTCGTGTGCTTGGATCGCCAAGGGAAGCTGCTTCACCACGACGTCATTTATCCGACTGCGGCCGGTCCGTCGCAGGTGAGGGAAGCGGCCGAGGTGGTCTTGGCATTCATCAAGAAGTTCCAGATCGAGGCCATCGCCATCGGCAACGGCACGGCCAGCCGCGAGACCGAGGCGTTCATCAAGCTACTGAAGCTGCCCTCCAGCATCGCCGTGGTCATGGTCAACGAGAGCGGCGCGTCCATTTACTCGGCCAGCGAAGCGGCTCGTGAGGAGTTTCCGAACGAGGACGTGACCGTGCGCGGTTCCGTCAGCATTGGGCGGCGTTTGATGGACCCCTTGGCCGAACTGGTGAAGCTCGATCCCAAGAGCATCGGCGTGGGCCAGTATCAGCACGACGTGGATCAGAACGCGCTCAAGCGCAGCCTCGACGACGTGGTCGTCTCCTGCGTGAACGGCGTCGGCGTGGAGCTGAACACCGCCAGCAAACAGCTCCTCAGCTACGTCTCCGGACTCGGACCGTCGCTCGCCGCGAACATCGTCGCGCACCGCAACGAGAAGGGACCGTTCAAGTCCCGCAAGGATCTGCTGCTGGTGCCGCGCCTTGGGCCGAAAGCCTTCGAGCAGGCGGCCGGCTTCCTCCGCATCCGCGATGGCGAACATCCGCTCGACGCCAGCGCCGTTCATCCTGAGCGCTACGCTTTGGTGGACACGATGGCCCGCGACATCGGCTGCACCGTGACCGATCTGCTCAAGGACGCCGGTGCGCGCCAAAAGCTGAAGCTGGAGAAATACGTCAGCGACGGCGTCGGTCTGCCCACGCTCCAGGACATCGTGCAGGAACTGGCCAAGCCCGGACGCGATCCGCGCGAGAAATTCGAGGTCTTCAGCTTCAAGGAAGGCGTGGAGAAGATGGAGGACCTCAAGCCCGGCATGAAGCTGCCCGGCATCGTGACCAACGTGACCGCGTTCGGTGCGTTCGTGGACATCGGCGTCCACCAAGATGGTTTGGTCCACGTCAGCCAGCTCGCCGACCGCTTCATCAAGGACGCCGCCGAGGTCGTGAAGGTCTCGCAGAGGGTCATGGTCACGGTGACAGAAGTGGACCTGCCCCGAAAGCGCATCGCGCTCTCGATGAAGGCAAATCCCGAGATCGGCGCGGCCAAGGAACAGCGCAGCTCACCCGCGGCGCCGAGGCCGCAGGGCGCAAGGCCGGGAGGATTCCAGCCCCGGCCCAGCTTCAATCCGGGCCGGGGCGGCGGGCTGGGTTCCTTGGCCGACGCCTTCGACAGCTCGCTGAAGAAAAAGTGAGCCGCTTCTTTGGCCCAGAACGGGCGAACCAAAATTGCTGCGGAAAAGATGTTGAACTGAAGCGGGTCGTTCTTATTCTCCCCGTCGCTTCGGCTCCGGTCGAAAGCGAACTTGGTCGGGACGTAGCGTAGCTTGGTAGCGCGCTTCCTTGGGGTGGAAGAGGTCGTGAGTTCAAATCTCACCGTCCCGACCATTTTTTGAATTTCGGCTTAGGGTTTTCCATGCGTTCCAAGGCTTTGGACCAATACGGTGATCGCCGTAAAATTTGGACAAGTTCTGGGTAGCGCGATGCGGAAATCCGGGTATGGTGATTTGTGTTCGGTGCGGTGGAACGTTTCTTCTGCGCCCATCCCCTGGGCCACCTCCTTGGCGTCTGCCGCCCGAACACTCTCCTCCCCTCCTTCCTCGCTCCTGATTTCTCCTACTCAAAATTGTCCCCAGATGGCGGCTTTTCGGGTTGGGCGATGGTCGGTAGCCGCAATCGGCCGACCAAAGCGGGCCTTTCCAAGCAAGGCCCGCTGTGCCGATGAAACAAACCGGAGAGAAGCGTCTCAGTCTTCGACGACGATCCGGTAGAAGCGTTGCGGGTTTTCCCCGAGCGCGTCGTTGATCGTCAGGGTGTTTTCCGGGGCCGTGATGGGCACATCGACGGTCCGCCATTCCGGATCTTCCAGCGCGTTCTTGTATTCCACCCTGTAGGTGATGCCGGGAATCGTCGCGAAGGTGATCGCCAGGCTCGCGCCTTCCGCCTGCACCGAGCCGATGGCGGGCGGGGCGACGACATGGACGATCTGGGTGCCGGTCACGGATTGGGCGGGCTGTCCGTTGTCGGTGACGCGAATGGTCAGGACGTTGGTGCCGAGCGATTGGCCGGGGACCGGTTTCCAGGAAAGCAGGCCGGACACGGGGTTGATCGTGGCGTTGGCCGGGCTGCCCGGTTCCAGGCTGAAGGCCAAGGTCTGGGCGGGAACGTCGCTGTCATTGGCCACCACGGCGACGACGAGCTGCTGTCCCTCGAAGATCGTTTTCGGAGCCAGAGCCCCGATGGTCGGCGGGAGGTTGGTCTGGACCGGGAAGTTGGCGGTTCTTGGACTCGGATGGTCCAGGGTGACGATGGTGCCGCCGCCGTCCGGGGATCGTCCTTGGGTCCTGTCGGTGGTCTGGGCCCCAAACTCGACGAAGTCCACGATGGAGCCGTCCGCACCGAAAAGCCCAATGGCTTCGCCGGATTTGCCCAAGCGGAAGTTCGTGTGGAGGTCCGCCCGGTTGGTGCTGTTCTGGGCGGATTCATTGTCGGCCCAGACGAGCAAGTGGCCACGGGGAGCGATGACGTAGCCGTCCGGGATGCGGAACTTGGTGCGGTCCGCCAGGGTGGTGCCGAGGTAGAAGCCCGAAAGGTCGGCGGGCGAATCGGAGAGGTTGATCAGCTCGAACCAGTCCTCGAAATCGCCGTCGGCCGGGTCGGCGATGGTCGTCGCGTTGTCGGCCATCCACTCGTTGATGCGCACTTGGATCGGTGCCGAGGCGGGATTGTTGGTGGTGCCCGGAGTTGCGTAGAAGAATTCGCGTCGGCCGGAGACTGAACCCTCGGGAGTCGAGCCGTAGGACTGGTCGGCTTTGACCAAGCCGTAGTTCAGGTAGTCGAGGATGTTGGTCTTGCCGCCGCTGACCTGCACGAGGGCCAAGGAACCATTCTGGGCCGGAACCGTGAACGAGGTGTGCGGCTCCGACACGATGGATTCGCCCGTGTTGCCATCCAGCCAGACGGTGAGGAAGCCGCGTGCGGGAATCGAAGCTCCGGCCGGGAAGGGCCAACGGGTAAGATTGGTGTAGCTGTCGGAAAGGTAGAGCCCGGTCAGAGGCAGGGCGTTGGTGCCGCCGTTGAAGAGTTCGGTCCAGGCGTGGCGATGGCCGAATCGATCCGTGGCCCCGGTGCGGTTGTCGGGCTGGATTTCATTGAGCCAGACCGGCGGCAATGCGGGCAGAGCCGCCGTCACCGAATTGGCCGCGCCGGGCGTCAGATGCGACACGGGGCCACCGCCGGGAGCGAGGCTGACGGTGGTGATCGTGCCGTTGCCGGAGAGGCGGATGCGCAGGTTGCCGCCGTTCGGATTTTCCAGATACCAGAAGCTGAGGGTGCAGGGAGCGTTCGGTGTCAGGGTGGGTGACAGGGTTTGCCAGACCGAGGAGGACTGGGTGGTGCCGCCGCTGGAGGCGACGAGACGCAGGCTGGCGTTGCCCGAGCGTTTCGTCGTGGTGGAGCGGACGCTGCCGGAGTGGTTCGGCGAAACGGTCCAAGCGCCGGGGAAGGCGGACTCGAAGTCGCCGTTCTGCACCGAGTTCACGCCGGATTCCGCGACGGTTCCGGGAACGATCTTCAGGTCGTCGATGAACACTTCGCCGGCTTCGAGCAGATAGACGTAGAGGAGCGAACTGCTGGCCGTGCCCGTCACGGAGACGTAGCGCCACTGCGGCGCGGAGGGGTCGGCGTTGGGATCGACGGCGGTCCAGTTGCCCACGCGGTTGTTGTCGCGGGTCGCGTCGATGAGCTGGAGCGACGAGCCGCCGCCCCGGGCCACGGCGGGCCATGGCGCTTCGCTGTCATAACGCACCTCGTCGATCACCTTGTCCTGTGCGGGCGTGGCGCCGGGACGGACGAGGCGGAGCGTTTCGCCGTTGTTCTGCAAGGTCCCGCCGTATTCCCCGATGACGGGCAGGGTGGCTCCGTGGGTTCCGACGAACGCCTCGTAGTTGTCCACCAGGAGCACGTAGGCTCCGGGACCGATCACGGTGCCGGGCGGAAAGGTGAAGTCCACGCCCTCCATGCGCCACGAAGAGAGATCGAAGGAATTGGTCGTGGAAGTGTTCCGCAGCTCGATGAACGAGGTTCCCGGCACGGCGGGCTGATACATGATCTCGTGGATCACGAGACGGTCCTCGGGAAGCTCCACTGCGCCGGTGTAGGTGATAGTCAGGTTCGCGTTGGCGCCGGAGACGGGGGTTCCGTTTTTGTCGAGGCCCTGGATGTTGAGCACGTTCGCGCCGCCGTTCAGCGAGACCACCGCCGTCCAGGCGGAGACGCTGGTCCAGGTGAGCGGCACCGGCACGCCATTGACCGTGATGGTGCGGACGGAGACGGGCGCGTTGCCGGTCAGCGTGACCTGGTTGCGGTTCGTGCTGAAGGAGGCGCCGCCGTTGAGGGTGAGCGCGAAGGAGGCGGCGGTGTTGGCCGTGATCTGGGACAGGATGTGGGAGCGGCGCTGGGAGAGGTAGTTCTGGATGCTGGACGGATTGTCCACGCTGCGGCCGTTGGCGACCATCGCGTTGTATTTGCCCGTGACCAGGGAGGCGAGGGGCGTGGGCATCAGCGGGCCGTTGGCCAGGTCCTGGAGGATCTCCCAGTAGCGGCGGCGATAGGCGGGTTCGCCGAGGTCGATGCCGTTGCTACGGCCGATGCCCTGGAAGAGGTCGCTCGTCGGTTCTGCGGCGACGAAGGCGAAATCGACATCCCAGATGAAGAGCTTCCACGTGTCGCCCACGGGCTTGTAGGTATACATGTTCTGGCCGCTGCCGTAGGCGAAGCTGTCGTAGTTGCCCACCACGTGCTGGACGGCGTAGGTGCGGAGCCAGTTGTCCACGTCCATCTGCGCTTCGAGCGTCTTGCGGTAGTTCGCGCCGAGGCCGGGGTGGTTCACCGCATCGACCAGTTTGTAGAGGTTCGCGTAGTTGGTGGTGGAGCCCTGCACGGCGCGCTTGGCCCAGTTCCAGCGGTAGCGCGCCAGCTTCTTGTGGCCGCCGGTGGTGGTGAAGTTGCCGAGCGTCGCGCCCGTGGGGGTGAAGCTGCTGGCGTTCTCGTCGAACTCGAACCAGAGCTGGATCTTGTGCAGGTCGCCGTTCTCGCCGTCGGGATAGAACTCGTCGGTCATGTCGCCGTTGGGCTGCTGGGCGTCGTCGAAGAGCTCGGCGCGGCGGACGCCGTTGACGAAGAGGTTGACCGAGCGGCGGTAGCAGTAGGGCAGGCCGATCTGCTCGGCGAGCCAGTAGGCGGTCTGCTCGCGCTGGTAGGTGTTGTCGCCGCCGCCGTTGCCCGGCCATTGCAGGGTGAAGTCGGTCTCGCCGAGGAACACGTCGTCGTCGTGGAAGTTCAGCACGTAGTCGCAGACGTTGCCGATCGGGGAGTTGAAGGCCGGCGCGTGGTAGGGGCTGCCGGAGTATTGGCCGCCGATGTTGTAGATCACGCGGTTGTTCCCCATCACGAAGGTGCAGTCGAGCGACTTGTTGCTGAGCTTGATGCGGGAGGACCATTCCTTCAGCACGCGGTCGGTCATCCACAGGCGGTAGGTGCCGAAGGTGCCGCCCTGCGCGGGCTCGCCCCAGCGGACGACGCATTCGCGGGCGGGCGCGTCGGAGGGGAAGGCGGTGGAGGCGTTGGGCGAACCGTTGTCCAGCGCCTGGATGTGGAAGGCGGCGGCGTTGTTCGCGGCCTGGCCGGGAATGGTCGCGCTGTAGAGACCCGCGCCGTTGTTGACCATCGGCACGAGCGTCAGGTTGGTCGAAGGATCGATCCGGTATTTCAGCACCAACGACGCGAGGCCGTCGGGATCGTTCACGCGGGCGACGACGGTGACGGTCTGGTTGGCCGAAGGCAGCACGGGCGAATGGGTCACGTCGGTGATGGCGGGGCCGGCATTGGCGGCGGCTCGGCTGTTGGCCGCACCGGGCGTGCCCAAGGTGCGGGAGGCGACGATGTTCGTCGTGGCGTCGAGCCAGCTGCCGCGCAGGCGGAAGAGGATCTCGGGATTGCCCGCGAGCCAGCGGACCTTGGCCCGGATGGTGCCGGTCTGGCCCGGGCTCATGGTGGCGGTGAGCGGGGTGCGGATGCGGTTCGCCCCGGTGTCGCCGCGCCCGGTGGTCCGCACGTGGAGAGAACGGCTGCTGCCAAAGCCCTGGCCGATCTCCAGGCCGGAATCGTCGTGGTTGCCCTGGACGCTCCAGCCGGCGAGGCCGGATTCGAAGGTGGAATTGGCGATGCGGTTGCCCTGGCCGACGACGAAGACCTCGACGTTGTCCACCAGGCATTCGCCCGCGCCCATGAGCTGGATCTGGAGCGAGTCGGCATCGACGCTGCCGTTGTCCAGCACGCCGGTGGCCTCGACCGTGACCCAAGGGCTCTTGGCCGATTCGTCGCTGTCGGCCCAGTTCGGGGCGAAACGGCCGTCGGCCCGGGGGTCGATGCGCTCGAGGCTGCTGCCGCCGTCCTTCGACCAACGGCCCCAGCGTCCGCCGGTTTCATACGTCACCTCGTCCACGACGATGTGGATGGTGTTCGTCACCCGTTGGCTGGCGGCATTGGTGGAAACGATCGTGTCGGGCATGGCGAGCGCGAGCCGTTCGCCGCCGCCCGCGAGATTGCCGGAGAAGTCGCCGACGGTGTTCGCGCCGGTGAGGTTCGGATAGACGGAGAGCAAATGAGCGGCGTTCTTGGCGAGGACCAGATAGCCGTGGGCCGGGATGACGGTGCCGGGCGGCAGGGTGTAGTCCACGCCGTCCTCGATGCGCCAGCCGCCGAGGTCGATCGCGCCGGCGGTGCGGTTGTGCAGCTCCACGTAGGTGTCGGAGGGATCGAGGCTGACCGGCGCATACATGATCTCGTTGATGACCACGTCGGGGATGCGCGCGCGGGCATTGGCCTGGCCGGGAGTGGACTGTTCGAGACGGGAGAAGAGCGCCGCGCCGTCGGGGAACCGCCCGTAAGGCACGCCGTTTTCCTGCGCGCCGAACTCGACCGCCTCCAGCACGCTTCCGTCGGTCGGGGCCTTGAAATAGACCGTCTCGCCCGCGGCGCTGAGGGAGAAGCCGAGCTGGGCCTCGGTGAAGTGCAGGAACGACTGCGGCTGGATCACGGTGCCCTGGGTCATCACGAAACGGTTCTCGATCTCGTCGTCCGTCAGGATGCAGCCGGAGAGGTCCACGGCGTTGGTGCCGTAGTTGTAGAGCTCGATGTAGTCCACCTGCGGCGCGTCGGTGTGGGCGAGGATCTCGTTGACCACGACGGTGCGGTGGGGATTGAGCGCGGGAGTTTCGGCCGTGCCCGGGGTGCCGCCGGGCCGTTCGCTGGCGGCCCAGGCCACGGGATTCCGCTCGCCGTAGGAAGGCCGCGCCAGCACCAGGGAATGGCCCGCGCCATCGGCGGCCACCGGCCAGGGGGAGTTGTTGGAATACTCGGTCTCGAAGAGCACCTGGCCCTGCCGCCCGAGCACCTGGAGCACCCCGCCGCTGTTCGACAACCGGCCGGTGTAGGAGCCGGAGACGGCCGTGCCGTAGGCGGCCTGGATGTCGGCCGGGACCGCCGCGACGACGCGGTAGGAGCGCGCGCCCATGACCGTGCCGGGCGGGAAGGTGTAGTCGATCTCGCCGCTGAGCCGGAAGCCGGAGATGTCCTCCGACCAGGGGTTCGAGTTGAAGAGCTCCACGAACTCCAGGTCCCGTCCGTCCAGGCGGTTCGTGGGGTTATACATGATCTCCGAAACGACGATCGGTCCGTGGCGGGTGGAAGGCCCGGGCGGTTCGGCTCCGGGGCGCAGGAACCCGATGTCGAGCGGCGTGGAATCGAGGGAGAAGTTGCGCAGCGCCGTCAGCATCGTGTTCGGCGTCGAGGCGCGGTCGCGGACGTTGGAGATCGTGACCGAGTAGGGCGTCTTGGGCACCATCGTCGAGGTGGTCAGCACGACCATGCGGGGATCGGTGCCGAACGCCGCACCGGTGACGGTGATGCCCGGGGTGATCGAGTAGTTCGCCGGGTTCAACGCGCTGGCCGTCTCGACGGGCTCGGAGAAGATGACCGTGAGCGAACGGGGATCGCCCAGACTGCCGACGCTGGAGACGAACGGCCGGGTGGTGTCCGCCGTCACCGTCAGGGTCGCGCCTGCCGTGTTCGTGCCGCCGTAGGCGTTCGTGATCGAGCAGGAGAAGACGGCGCCGCTGTCCCCCAGGGCCGCCGGGCCGAAGGACAGCGAGGCGTTCGTCTCGCCCGGCATGGCCTGGCCGTTCCGCCGCCACTGGAAGGCGGCCCCAAGGAAACGGTCCAGCTGGAAGGAGAAGAGCGCCGTGCCGCCCTCGACCACGTTGACGTTGGTCGGTTGCTGCGAAACCACCGGAGCGCCGAGACCAAAGGGCACGAGCCGGCTGCCGGGGATCGGTTCCTCGATGGTGCTGTTCGGCAATTGCCAGCGCACCGCGAGATTGTCGCCGCCGCCGCCTTCTTTCTGCAGCGCCTCGATGTAGTAGCGCTGCCCGGCGGTGAGGGTGATCCCGGCGGACCGCTGGTTCGCCTCCTTGGTCCATTCGCGCGGATTGGTCCAGGAGTTCACGCTGGCGATCAGCGCCTTGTTGTTCGGGCTCTCGGTGGTGCTCAGGTAGAGCACGGAATTGTCGTCGCCCGAGATCCAGAAGAAATACTGGCCGGTGGTCGGCGCGATGATCAGGGCGCGCATCCGCTGGCCGTAGTCGTCCGAGAAGTTCGACGGAGCCTCGAAATCGTTGGCGATGGACTCCTCGTCCGGGCTGTTGGGGAACTTCGGCGAATTGGTCAGGTCCGTGACCGAGGTGCCGCCGATGTTGTGGTAAACCTCGCGCAGCACGCCGTTGGCCTGGGCGGCGGCGGACTGGGACAGGCCGGCTCCGAACCACGCGCCCAGCAGCAGCGCGGCCCAACGCAGGGACCAACGGTTTCCGGGACGGGAACCGGGCGCGGGCCCGGCGGGCAGGACAAGGGCGGACGGGATCATAACGACATCAATCGGCTTGGTTCACTCGCGGCTGAACCCGGCCGCCGAAGTTTCCGGGCATCGACAAGCCACAACACGGTGACGTTTTCGGGGCCGATCCGGACATCGGGGCAGGGGAACGGACGGAACCTCGCCGAACCCCGGGGGAGTGCCAAGCGCTAAGGCTGGGGGGCTGCGGTCTTCCCGCAGGCCGGCCGCGCACCGGATGCGCAAGCGTGACGAAGCCGATCGGCACCGGTCCAAGTCTTCAAAGCCATCGTATGCCGCCCAGCCGTTTTGTCGCGTGGATGGGATTCGCCCTGGCCGTCGGGCTGGCGCTCGGCGGCGGTCGTTGGGCCGTGCGGCCGTTGCTCGTCTGCTGGAGCGTCGCCTCCGAGCGTTCGGAGGACGACACGGAGACGGCGGGCACGGTCAGCGGCAAATTCACCGTCGCGGAAACCGAGGCCAAGTTCCCGTGGCGTTTGGCCGCCTTGACCGAGGCGGGCGCGGGTTCCGTTCAGTTCGACTCCGGCGAATGGGCCGCCCGCGAGGCCAAGCGCCGCTGCGGCGTGCTGGCCCTGCTGCTCGTCGCATGTGTCGGGGGCAGTTTTTACGCGGCCAA
>CBFGQE010000035.1:0-12976 GCA_965650815.1 uncultured bacterium | reverse complement strand
GGGATTGGTTTTCATAGACCCCTCTTCTTCAGCAGCAAACGGACCCGAAATCTGCTCCCAGGGAAAAGCGCGGTCGATCAAAGCGACTGTCCGGTTCAAGCCGGAACGCAATGCGACCGAAGATCCAGTGGGCTGCATCACAAAAGCCCGCCTGCCCATGAATCGGTATCTGTTGTTCACCTACTACGTCGGCGCCGCCTGCGGTGGCATGAAAGACCTGCTGGACGCGTTCCCTACTGTCGAAGAAGCCCTCGAAAACCTTCTGCCGGAACCAAAACGCTACTTCCAGATCGTCGATGGCGAGACCTTGCAGATCGTCAAGGAAGGCCTAGCCGAGTTCAAAGACGCCGACGTCCGGACCTTCCGCCGCATCCCGTCTTGATCCTCGATCCACTCGCCGAGCTTCCGTCGGCGCTTCGTTGACGCGCCCGACGAGATGTCCGCAGTTCCCTTCATCACCGCGTCTTTTCGCGATGCGGAGCCGCGTCTCTTCGATGCAGGGTGCAAACATTCAGTTCCGAGTTTCGTGCAGTCTGGGCTCTGGTGTTCCGGTGAAGTGACGGATTCGTTCTAGGGAGCAAGCCGGGCGGGCCTTCCCAGACGGTGTTCACGGATCTCATCGAGTGGTGGCTCGGTTCCGTCGATGTGGGCGCTTCGCCCAAAGACAAACCGCCCAGACTCAGAGTTCGGCGGTTTTCAAGTTGATGGGCGCTCCGTGTCCGTCCGCATGGACGACCACGAGGCGTTCGGGCGCCCCGCCTTCGGCGATGAAGAGGCGGGCTCCGGCCAATCCGGCGAAGCCGTCGCTGGGGTGGCACACGACGCTCAGCCCGGTGCGTCGGAACGCGAGGGCCTAGGCTCGGATCAATTTGGCGTCCATCTCCGACAACTCCGCCGATTCGGTCTGGATCTCGTCAACGCCCGTCCTGACGAAGCCGGGTTTGACGCTGGTGTCTTCGATTCCTTCCTACCATTCGCGTTGCCAACGTTCGGCCAATTGCTGGGCGGATTCGGTGTAGGGGTGCTGGGGGATGAACTTATCGCCGGCGCCGCCACAGTAGCCGGTGTTGGTGACGACGTGCAGACCGGTGTCTTGGGCGAGGCGTTTGAGGACGCGTGGATCGCGCCCGATGTAGGTCGGGGTGCAGTCCACGAACCCTGTGACGGATTGCTGCCGGAGGCGCTCCAAATACGGCTTCATCCGGGCGACCACGGTGTCCACATCCCAGCGGGAACGACCGGTCTTGTCGGCTCCGATGAAGACGCACTTCGCTACGTGGCCAGCAGCGCGGCGAGGCCGAGGAACAGGGCTTGGCTGACGGTGGTGGCGAAGGTGGTCAGCAGGATCGTGGCGGCGAGGGCGGGGTCGGCCCCGAACCAGCGGAGGATCAGGGGAATCAGGACGCCCATCAGTCCGCTCAGGCCGCAGCTCAAGGTCATGGCCGCGACCATCGCGAATCCGAGCATCACCGGCGATCCCGTCCCGCCTTGGGCCTGCCATGCGAGGATCAAGCCGCTGACGAGGCCGACGAGCAGGCCGTTGACCAGGCCGAGCGAGGTTTCCTTGCAGAGCACGCGCAGGGTTTCGCCCCGGTTCCATTCGCCCGTGCTGAGTCCGCGCAAGGTGATGGCCATGGTCTGCGCGCCGGTGTTGCGGGCCTGCGAGGTCACGACCGGGAAAAAGACGGCGAGGATGACGAGTTGGCCGATGATGCCCTGGAAGTAGCCGATGACCAGGGCGGACAGGAGGGTGAGGCCGAGATTGATCTGCAACCACGGCTGGCGGAACCGCACGCTGTCGAGCCAGCGCGTGGAGAGGCGTTCCTGGGCGCGCACGCCGACCATTGATCCGGCCTGCGCGCTGATCACATAGCTCTGCTGCTCGAAGAGCGAATGGCCGCGCACGATGCCGACGATGCGCTGCTCCGCGTCGCACACGGGATAGACGGGGTAATGGCGGCTGACGACGGACTTCATGGCGTCGAGCAGCCCGGTTTCGGGAGTGAGGAAGAACGGCGGCCGGATCATCACCTCGGCCAAGGTCTTGTCCGGTGGGTTGAGGAAGATGTCCTTCAGCACCACGACGCCGACGAGGCGGCCCTGGCGGTCGATGGGGTAGAGGTAGGTGATCTGTTCGCGGGCCGAGAGGCGCTTCAATTCCTCGATGGCCATGCGCAGCGGCATGTGCGCGGGCAACACGCCGACGGGCGGGCGCATGAGCGCGCCGATGGAGTTCGGCGGGTAGGCTTCGTTGCGCAGCCACTGGGCGCGGTATTGCCACGGCGCGGCCTCGAAAATGGCGTTGCGCCGTTCCTCCGACAGCTCGGCGAGGATCGGGAGGATCTGGGCCTGGCAGAGGCCGATGAGCAGATCGGCGGCGGCGGCGGGCGGTTCTGCGGACAGCAGTTGGGCGGCTTCGGCCGGAGCCAGGCTGACGAGACGGAAGAGCAGTTCGTCCCGCTCGGCACGCGCGAAAGGCGGCTCGGCGACGACGGCTGGTGCGTGTTCCGGGTTCGACATCGTTCGGAAGGTTCTCGCCAACAATGGAAGGGACGCCGCCGAGGGGTAAAGCCGTTCGTTGCGGGGTTCCAAGCCGGAAACATCGAGCGCTGAACCCCAGCGTCCAAAGTCGAAGGAGCGCCGGACTCCGTCCATACCCTTCCCCGCACAAAGGGGCTTGCGCCGGGCCCCGCCTCGGGCACAAGTCACCGGCATGACGCTCCCCTTTGCACGTGGCTGGAACCGGATCGCTCGCCTGGCCTGCGGATTCATCGTCGCGGTGTCGGTGCAGGCGGGCGACGCGTGGCCCGAATTCCGCGGCCCGACCCACCAGGGCCACGCGACCGGACCGGTGCCGCTGTATTGGAACGCCTCCAGCAACGTCGTCTGGAAAGCGCCCGTGCCGGGACAGGGCTGGTCCTCGCCGGTCTATCGCGACGGCCGCGTCTATCTCACCACTGCGTTGACCGAAGGGAGCCTGTCGCTGCGCGCTCTCTGCTTGGACGCGAAGGACGGGAAGATCCTCTGGAACACCGAGGTCTTCGCGCCCAAGAACGAGGCGAAGATCCACGGGAAGAACGGCCGCTCCAGTCCGACGCCCATTCTGGAAAAGGACCGGCTCTACGTGCATTTCGGCCATGACGGTTCCGCCGCGCTGGACCTCGACGGCAAGGTCGTCTGGCGCAACGCCGACCACGGCTACGTGCCCGTCCACGGCAACGGCGCCTCGCCCGCCCTCGTCGGCGACAAGTTCGTCTTCCCGGCCGACGACGAGAAGACCCCCACCATCGTCGCCCTCGACAAGCAGACCGGGAAGACGCTCTGGAAACAGCCGCGCGTCAGCGGATCGCGGAACAAGTTCTCCTTCGCCACGCCGCTGGTCCTGGAGATCGACGGGCAAACCCAGATCATCTCGCCGGCGGCCGGATTGGTCGCGGGCTTGAAGCCCGAGGACGGCACCGAGATCTGGCGGGTGAACTACGGCAACGGCTACTCCGTCATTCCCCGGCCGGTCGTCGGCCACGGTCTGATCTTCCTCGCCACCGGCTACGACCGTCCGTCCGTCTATGCCATCCGCACCGGTGGCCAGGGCGATGTCACCGAAAGCCACGTGGCGTGGAAGCTGGCCAAGGGCGCGCCCAACACGCCTTCCCTCCTGCTCGTCGGCGACGAACTCTACATGGTGTCCGACGGCGGCATCGCCTCGTGCGTCGATGCCAGGACCGGAGAAGTCCATTGGTCCGAGCGCGTCGGCGGCAACTACTCCGCCTCGCCCCTGCACGCGAATGGCCGCGTCTATTTCCAGAACGAAGAAGGCGTCGCCACCGTGGTGAAGGCGGCGAAGCAGTTCGAGGTGTTGGCGAAGAACGATCTGGGCGAACGCTCCCTCGCCTCCTACGCCGTGGCCGACGCCACGCTTTTCATCCGCACCGCCGGCCACCTCTGGCGCATTGAGGAACCGGCCAAACGGTGAACAGACGTCCGAGCGCAAAAGGCTTTCCCGCGCGAATCGGCGGTCTAGTTTTGCCGCCATGCTTTCCCGGTTGAACCCATTGCTTTGCGTCGCGGTGCTGGCTGCCGTCATCGGTGCGGACGCCGCCGAAACCAAGCCCGCCAAGCAGATCCTGTTCTTCACCAAGTCCAGCGGCTTCGAGCACTCGGTGATCTCGTGGAAGGACGGGCGGCCGAGCCACGCGGAGAAGGTGCTGGAGCAGATCGGCGCGACCAACGGATGGGCGTTCACCTTCTCGAAGGACGGCTCAAGGTTTTCCAAGGACTACCTCGCGCAGTTCGACGCCGTGTTCTTCTACACCACCGGCAACCTGCTCGTGCCCGGCACGGACAAGCATCCGCCAATGTCGAACGCGGGCAAGCGGGCGCTCTTCGACTACGTGCGGTCCGGGCGCGGCTTCATCGGCACGCACTCGGCCAGCGACACCTTCCACACGAACAACGAGGAGAAGAAGGGCCCCGACCGCTACGTGAACCACGGCGAGAAGGCGGACGACTATGTGAAGTTTCTTGGCGCGGAGTTCATCAAGCACGGCGACCAGCAGCGGGCCACGAACACGGTGGTGAACGCGAAGTTCCCGGGCTTCGCCGGAGTGCCGGAGAAATTCGCCCTGCACGAGGAATGGTATTCGCTGAAGGATTTCGCGTCCGATCTGCACGTGCTCACCGTGATCGACGCGCCGACGATGAAGGGCATCGAATACCAGCGCCCGCCCTATCCCACGACCTGGGCGCGGCGAGAAGGCGAGGGCCGCATCTGGTTCACGGCGATGGGCCACCGCGAGGATGTCTGGACGAACCCGCTCTTCCAACAGGTTCTCATCGGCGGCATCCAATGGGCGCTCGGCGAAGCCCAAGCCGAAGTGCCGCCGAATCTCTTTCAGGCCGCTCCCGGCGCGATGACCAATCCGCCGTATCCCGAGCCGAAGAAGTAGGCGCACATGATTTTTTGAACCGCAGAACACGCTGAATGACGCAGATGGAGAAGGGGGTTCCACGCCGTCTCCTTTCCGCGTGATCCGCGTGTTCTGCGGTTCGATTCCAGGGGTCAAACCTGCGGAGGGATCGTCGTGGACCAGAGCTTTTGTCCCGCCGCGTTGAGGTGGGTGACGGTCATGGCCGCCGTTTCCCCGTCGATCTCCACCAGGCCGAAGAACTGCCGGCCCTCCGCCGGTCCGCCGCCGCCTTTGAATCCGTCGGGCACGCTGTTGAAGCGCACTTCGGGACCGAAAGTGTTGTCCAGCGCGTTGGGGCCGAAGGTGCCCGCGTGCAGCGGACCGCTGACGAACTCCCAGAAGGGATCGAAGTCCTGGAACTGCGCTTTGTTCGGATCGTAGTAGTGCGACGCCGCGTAGTGAACGTCGGCCGTGATCCAGACCACGTTCCGGATGCGCTCGCGTTTCAGGAAGCGCAGCAGATCGGCGATCTCCAGCTCCCGGCCCAGCGCCGGACCGTCGCCGTTGGCCGGCCCCTCGAAGTGCGTCGCGCCGTCGCGCACGATGAGGCCGAGCGGCATGTCGCTGCACATCACCTTCCATGTCGCGCGCGATGCCTTCAGCCGCTGCTTCAACGAGGCAAGTTGCTCCGCGCCGAGAAAGACCGTCTCCCGTCCGGCGCTGGTCTGGCGATTCGCCGAATTCGCCGCGCGATAGGTCCGCATGTCCAAGAAGAACAGCTCCAGCAACGGCCCGTGGGCCAACACGCGATGGATCGTGTCCGTGCTCTGGCCCCGGATGGGCAGGCAATCGAAGAACGCCTGCCGGGCGCGCGCGGTGAGCCGATCAACGTCCTTCACCACATAGCGCGGATCGTCGAGGATCTCGCCCGGATACCAGTTGTTCACCACCTCGTGGTCGTCCCACTGCGCGAGGATCGGCACCTCGGCGCAGAGCCGGCGGAAGTTCGCGTCCTCCAAGTTGTAGAGATGGTTGCCGCGAAACTCGGCCAAGGTCTCCGCCACCTTGGACTTCGCGGGCGTCACGAGGTTGCGCCACACGGAGCCGTCGGGGAGAGCGATCGATTCCTTCAGCGGATTGTCCGCGTAGATCGTGTCGCCGCTGTGGACGAAGAAGTCGGGCCGCAGCCGCCGAATCGCTTCATACGTTTTCATCCCGCCGCGCGCGGCATCGATGCCCCAGCCCTGGCCCACCGTGTCACCGGACCAGACGAAGCGCACCGTGCGTCGATTCCGGGACGGCGTATGGAAGCTGCCGATCAGCGGTTCTGAGCCGATCCTCGGATCGGCCAAGTCCTCGAAACGCACGCGGTAGAAGACACGTTGTCCGGCGGGAAGCCCCTTCAGCGCGAGCTTCGCCATGAAGTCGTTTTCCGGCAGCGCCAGCGGCCCGCGATGGCGGCGAACCTCGCGGAACGACTCCGTGGTGGAAGTCTCGAGCCACATCCGCGCGGGACGATCACAGCGGCTCCAGACCACCGCCGAATCGCCCGTGACATCGCCGGACATGACGCCGCTGGGGAGTTTGGGCCGGGCCGATTCCGCCACGACCACCGCCGGAGCGTTTCCGTTTGGCGTGCGACAACCGACGGCCAAACCAGCAGCGGACCCGAGCAACAGGCGGGTGAAACGGCGACGGGAGATCGCGGGCGGATTCATCGTCGGGCAGCTTGGGGAAACGGCCTTGGAATCCGAGCGACAAATGGGTGACAAGCCAGCATGGCCGCAACGCTGGAGGCCGACCTTTGGCCTTCGGTTGCTTCGTCATTCCCCGCAGGGAATGGTGCGCGAGAGAGGACTTGAACCTCCACTCCTTGCGGAACCAGATCCTAAGTCTGGCGCGTCTGCCATTTCGCCACTCGCGCAATCTCCGAACAGCGCGCCATTCCTAACCCATCCGTTTCCGGTGCGGCAAGCCGGGCGTTCGGCGATCTGTTCCTATCCTCATCGTCGCCCAATCCCTGCGGCTGCATCATTGCGATGACGAGAAAGACCGGCTTTAGACACCGCCCGGGGCACGGCTGGCTTGACGCCGGATCGGGGGATCGGCTCCGGTTGCGGGCCGATGGTTTCATCGCCGCAACCGTGGTCTTCCCGGTTCCAATCCCTGCCGTCCCAGGCGCGCCTTTTGGTCAAGTGGCTGGGGTTGCTGGCGGTTTTGGCCGGGGCGGTGGGATCGGCGGTGGCTTTCTTTCTCTGGAGCCTTGATTGGGCAACTGAGACGCGCTGGCGGCACCCGTGGCTGCTCTACCTCTTGCCGGTCGGCGGCGTGGGCATCGGCTGGCTCTATCATCGCTGGGGAAAAACGGCGGAGGCGGGGAACAACCTCATCATCGAGCAGATCCACGAACCGGGCGGGGGCGTTCCCAGGCGCATGGCCCCGCTCATTCTCCTCGGCACCGTGGCCACGCATCTCTTCGGCGGATCGGCCGGACGCGAAGGGACGGCGGTGCAGATGGGCGGGAGCATCGCGGGGGCATTCGCGCGGTGGTTCAAGCTGTCGGCGGCGGATGTGCGGTTGCTGCTGATGGCCGGAGTGGCGGCCGGGTTCGGCGCGGTGTTCGGCACGCCATTGGCCGGGGCGGTCTTCGCGCTGGAGGTTCTGGTGGTGGGGCGGATGGAGCACCGGGCGTTGTTGCCGTGCTTCGCCGCGGCGGTCGCGGCCGACTGGGTCTGCCACGCCTGGGGCATCGGCCACACGCATTACAAGGTGGCGTTCAGCGGCGGGGAGGGAATCGCGGACGTCTTCAAGATCGATCCGGCGCTGCTGCTGAAAGTCGTCGGAGCGGCGGCCATCTTCGGGCTGGGCAGCGCGCTCTTCGTGCAGATGTCGCACGCCGTTGGCGCGGGCTGCAAACGGCTGGTGCCCTACGCGCCGCTGCGCCCGGCTTTGGGCGGGGCCATCGTCATTGCGCTGACACTGCTGCTGGGCACGCGCGACTACCTCGGGCTCGGCGTGACGAATCCCGATCCTGACGGCGTCTCCATCGTCTCGTTCTTCACTTCGCCCGAGATCCACCCGTGGGCCTGGTGGTGGAAGCTCGTCTTCACCGTGGTGACGCTCGGCTGCGGCTTCAAGGGCGGGGAAGTGACGCCCCTCTTCTTCATCGGCGCGGCGCTGGGCAACGCGCTGGCCGGACCGCTCGGAGCACCGACCGATCTCTTCGCCGCGCTCGGATTCGTGGCGGTCTTCGCGGGCGCGACCAACACGCCGCTGGCCTGCACGCTCATGGGCATCGAGCTCTTCGGCGCGGAACACGCGCTCTATCTGGCCACCGCGTGCTTCGTGGCGTTCCGCTGCAGCGGTCCCGGTGGCATCTATCGCGCGCAACGCGGCCAGACGTAGCCGCGCCGCCGTCCTACCGCGCCGCCTTCCACTCCAGCACGAAGAGCGAGACCGCTTGGCGCGGCAGGGTGAAGCGCAGCGTCACGGTGCGGCCTTCGTCGGTGATTTCCTCCGGCGGATCGATCTGCGCCAGCTTCCCGGTTTTCTCCAGTTCGGCGTATTGCTCGGCGGTCGGATTCTGGGGCGAACCCAGCTTCTTCCAGGCGGTGAAGGCGTTGCTGTGGTCCTGGTCGATGCGGAACTGCGTCACTTTCAGATCCCCGGCGCGGGGCGGAACGCCGTTCAGCATCAGTTCCACCCAGGCGTCGTCGCCGGGCAGATCGTCGTCGTGATAGTGCCACGCCATGACCGCCAGCCGGTTGCCGTCGAGGCTGGCCAAGGCGGAGACGTCCGGCTTGGCGCGGACGCCGTCGCGCACCATCGCTTCCAGATCCACCGCCGCGTCGCTCGCCACCGGCAGACGTTGACCGCCCATTTTGCTGAACATGCGGAAGACATTGAGCACCGGCTTGTCCAAGCCACCGCTGGCCAGGGAACGGAACCCGGCGAAGAACGGCTGGTTCTCGAACTGGAAAGCCCAGGTCAACGCGCCTTCCAAGTTCACGCCGTGCTTGTCGGCGAGGTCGAGCTTCCGCGCGAAGCTCGCCGCCGTGTAGCTGGAATACATCGTGCCGTTGCGGTAGGCGAGGTTCTCGCCCTGGCAGGCGGCGCAGCCTTCCGGGTCGGACTCGCCGATGACGATGGGCTTGTCCTTCACCTCGGGAAACTTCGCGATGGCGGCGAAGGCGCGGTCGATGTCGCGGAGCTGGTTCGCGATGCCCATGCGCACGTGGCCGTTGGTGTAGCGCGGCGCGCCCTTGGCGTGGAACGAGGTGAAGTCCAGCGGCGTGCCGATCTGGCCCGTGGCGTAGTTCGTCCCGCGCAGGCAGTGCTCCAGGAACTCCGCCATGAAGGTTCCGCCGGGACCGCCGGCCACATCGGGGCCGCCGACCTTCGCCGTGGGCAAGGCGCGGCGGACGGCGTCGAGGGCGTAGTCGTTCAGCTTGAAGAATTCCTGCCGAGTGCCGCGCCAGTAGCCGATGTTCGGCTCGTTCCACGTCTGCCAATACCACGTCTCGACCTCGGCCTTGCCGTAGCGTTCCACGCAGTGCTTGACCCATTGGTAAACGAGCTCGCCCCACTTGGCGTAGTCCTTGGGCGGATAGGTCCAGCCGGTGTAGATCTCGTCGTATTTCGCCTCCGGGGTCCAATGGTGCCGGTAGGGATGGGGCTTCACGGACAACGCCTCGGGCATGAAGCCGATCTGCGCGTAGGGCCGCACGCCGCGCTCCAGATAGGCGTCGAAGATGCCGTCCACGATGGTCCAATCGTAGATCGGCCTTCCCTGCCCGTCTTCGCCATAGACGCCGGTGGAGCCCCACTTCAACGCGGGCGTGCCGTCGCCGCTGGTCAAAAGATTGTGGGTGCGGAAGAAGACCTCCTTGGGCTTCAGCTCGCCCAGTTCCCCGAGAAGCTTCTTGCCGTTCGGCATCGTCGCGTAATTGGGCTCGTCCGCGCCGAAGAAGCGCCAGATGGGCTTCAGCGGACCGGTGGGTTTGGAAACCTCGACCGACATGCGGACATCGAACTTGCCGGGCGTTTCCGCCGCCTGCGCGAGGCTCGCGGACATCCCACCAGCCAAGAGCGATCCGACGGCCAGCATTCGGCCGAAACGAAGCAGGATTCCAGAAGTCGCCGGGGAAAGGTGCATAGGGCTGTCTTACGGAGCGACCGGAGCCGCGTCCACCGCGATCTCCTTCGGCCGGAAAAGTTCATGCGGCACCGAGACGAACGCTGGGCCCAAAAACGCGGCTCGGCGTCGATCCCGTCCCAGTCTGTGGACTCGGCAAGGGATTGCGGGTTGAAAACTTCCAAGCGGGCGACCTAACCTCCGACCCCAGCGCACCGGAGCGGACGGCCCGCCTCCATCCGGAAAACCCAACTCAAAAAATGAAGCGTCCCACTGCCAAACTCCTTTCGACCGTCGGCGGTCTTCTCGCCGCCTGCCTGCTTCTCCCCGGTTGCGGCGAATCCGGAAGCTCCTCCGCTCCCGCCGGCGACACGATCAAGGTCGGCCAGTTCGCTTCCTTGACCGGCAGCGAGGCGACCTTCGGCGTCTCCTCCGATGAAGGCACCCGCCTCGCCATCGACGAGGTCAACGCCGCCGGGGGCGTGCTGGGCAAAAAGATCGAGCTCCTGACCGAGGACAACCGTTCCACCGCCGGCGAATCCGCCACCATCGTCAAAAAGTTCACCAGCCGCGACAAGGTCGTCGCTGTGCTGGGCGAGGTTGCCTCCGGTCGTTCGCTGGAAGCCGCCCCCATCTGCCAGGCCGCCGGCATTCCGATGATCTCCCCGTCCTCGACCAATCCCAAAGTGACCGAGGTCGGCGACTACATCTTCCGCGCCTGCTTCATCGATCCGTTCCAGGGCAAGCTGCTGGCGAACTTCGCCACCGGCACGCTCAAGGCGAAGAAAGTTTCCGTGCTCACGGACGTCGCCTCCGCCTACAGCGTCGGCCTGGGCCAGTTCTTCAAGGAGTCGTTCGTCGCTGCGGGCGGCGAGATCGTTTCCGAGCAGAAATACGCCTCCAAGGACAAGGACTTCAAAGCCCAGCTCACCGCCATCAAGGCCCAGAACCCCGACGCCATCTGCGTGCCCGGCTACTACACCGAGGCCGGCTTGATCGTGAAGCAGGCCCGCGAACTCGGCATCACCGTCCCGCTCTTCGGCGGAGACGGATGGGAAGCCCCCGAGCTGATCCAGATCGCCGGCGGCGAGGCGCTGAAGAACACCTTCTATTCCACCCACTTCTCCCCCGCCCAGGAAACCCCGGCCGCCAAGAAGTTCGTGGAAGCCTACAAGGCGAAATACGCGGGCAAGGTGCCGGACGCCATGGCCGCCCTCGGCTACGACTCGACGATGGCGTTGGTCGAGGCGATCAAGAAGGCCGGTTCCGCCGAGCCCGCCAAGATCAAGGACGCCCTCGCCACCACCGACTTCGAAGGCGTGACCGGGCGGACCAAGCTCGACGCCAAGCGCGACGCAACCAAACCCGCCGTCATCATCACGGTGGAGAACAACCAGTTCAAATTCCTCCAGACGGTCGAGCCCTGATCGAGCTGGGGCATTGAGCAAACTCGCCGTTGTTTGCTAGGTTCCCGCCATGAAGACGCAATCCATCACGGTCGAACTCCCCGAAGACCTCGTGGAGAAGCTCCGCGCCTACGTGGCCGACGGCTGGGCCGCCAGCCCGGACGCCGTGATCGCCGAGGCGACCAGCCGCTATCTCTGGTCGCACCGGCCCGAGGTGCTGGAGAAGATGTTCATGGAAGACGTCGAATGGGGGCTGCGTGGCGGCAAATGAGCACCGCCTTGTCCTGCTGGACGCAGGGCCCCTGATCCACCTGGACGAATTGGGAGAGCTTCCATTGTTCGGCCTGTTCGAAGAAGTCCTGATCCCACGTGAAGTCTGGCAGGAATGCCTCCAGCATCGTCCCCAGGTGGAATTGAAGTCCGTTCCCCATGCCACCTTGCTGGACGACGCCCCCGCGCCATCGAACCGGTTGGCCGAGGAGATCCAGCGCGCCAACTTGGGCCGGGGTGAAAGCGCCGCCTTGGCCTGGCTCGAAAAATTTGGCCGAGGAACCCTGGCTTCAGACGATCTCGCGGCCCGCAGAGTGGCCACCTACAGCGGGCATCCGGTCGTCGGCACCCTGGGCATTCTGGTGGAGAGCGTCGTCGTGGGCCTTCGCTCCAAGCTCCATGTCGAGCAACTGGTGCTGAACCTGCGCTCCCGGTCTTCCCTCCATGTCTCCGACGCCTTGATCGCCCGCGTGGTCGCGTCGTTGGCCACCTTGCCCTCCCGATGACCGAACTCCTCCAACAGCTCATCAACGGCCTCTCGCTCGGAGCGATCTACGCTCTCATCGCGTTGGGCTACACGATGGTCTATGGAGTCCTCCGCTTCATCAACTTCGCCCACAGCGACGTCTTCATGATCGGTGCGTTCGTCGGCTGGGCGGCGGTGGAGCGTTGGGGCTTTCCGCACGGCAGCATCGGCGGCGGACTGCTCGTGCTCGCGACGGCGATGGCCGTCTGCGCGCTGCTCGGCATGACCATCGAGAAGCTCGCCTACAAGCCCCTCCGCGGCCGTTCCACCCTCACCGTGTTGATCACCGCCATCGGGGTGTCGCTGCTGATCCAGAACGTCGCCCAGAACAGCAAGATCGGCTTCGGTCCCAACCCCAAGGCCTATCCGCAGGTCTTCCCCGTCAAGCAGCTCCAGTTCGGCGACCTGACCCTCTCCAGCAACCAGCTCGTGGTCATCGCCGTGGCCACCGTGCTCCTCGGCTTCCTCTATTGGATCGTCCACCGCACCCGCATCGGCACCGCCATGCGCGCGCTGTCCTTCAACGCCACCGCCGCCTCGCTGGTCGGCATCAACAACAACGCCGTCATCTCCTTCACCTTCGCCCTCGGCTCCGCGATGGCCGGCGCGGGCGGCGTGCTCTACGCGATGAACTACCCGAGCATCGATCCCCTGATGGGCACCCTGCCCGGCCTGAAGGCCTTCGTCGCCGCCGTGCTCGGCGGCATCGGCAATCTCCCCGGCGCGGCGCTGG
>CBFGQE010000034.1:0-12987 GCA_965650815.1 uncultured bacterium | reverse complement strand
CCCGCAAGGTCGGCGAATTCGGCACCCAGGAATTCCGCGCCACGCGCGTCGGATCCGCACCGGGCAGCGCCGCAGCGGGCGACGCCCCGCGTCCCCGGCGCGGTGGCTTCGGCGGCCCCATCGAACTCGGCCCCGACGACAAAGCGGCCTTCCCCGACGCGCCCGCCGCATTCGACAAAGCCCGCGAAGGCATCGCCCACGGCAAGCTGGAGATGGTGGAATACGACTCCAAATCCGTCGGCACGAAACGCAAGGCGCTCGTTTACACGCCTCCCGGCTATTCCGCCGACCAGAAGTATCCGGTGCTCTACCTCCTGCACGGGATCGGTGGCGACGAAGTGGAATGGCGCAACGGAGGCCAGCCCAACGTCATCCTCGACAACCTCATCGCCGACAAGAAGGCCGTGCCCATGGTCATCGTGATGCCTAATGGTCGCGCGCAGGCGGACGACCGGGCCAGCGGCGGCATGGGATCGGCGGCCGCCTTCGGCGAGTTCGACAAGGATCTGCTCGGCAGTCTCATCCCGTTCATCGAATCCAAATACTCCGTGAAGACCGACCGCGAAAACCGTGCTCTCGCCGGCCTCTCGATGGGCGGCGGCCAGTCGCTGAATTTCGGCCTCGGCAACCTCGACACCTTCGCTTGGGTCGGTGGTTTCTCCTCCGCGCCCAACACCAAACCGCCCGAGCAGCTCGTGCCCGACCCGGACAAGGCGAAGGCGCAGTTGAAGCTTCTCTACGTCTCCTGCGGCAACAAGGACGGACTCATCCGCATCAGCCAGGGCGTCCATGCCTACCTGAAGGAAAAGAACGTCCCGCACATCTGGCACGTCGATGAACACGCCCACGACTTCCAGCACTGGAAGAAGGCGCTCTACCACTTCTCGCAGCGGATCTTCACCGCCTCGGCCAAGTAGTCCCGGCCTCACCTGAACCGCCCTTTTGCCCGCCTTGCCATGCCTCCTCTTCGATCCCGCATGAACCGATTCAATTCCGCCGTTGTCCTGTTCGCCGCCGGCTTAGCGGCTTTCCCGTCGCTTGCGGCGGATGCGCCGAACCGGCCCCTCCACGTCCTCTATCTCGGCGAAGCCACGGCCGGGCGCGCAGGCGGGGGCGGCGGACGCACCAACTACGTCTATCTCCCCGGCCAGACCCTCGCGCCGGAGGCGATCTACTTCGACCACCTGTCCGATCCGGCCCATCTCACCGACGCCTATCTGCGGCACTTCGACGCCGTCGTGCAGGTGATGTCCGACGAACAGCTCGGCGCGGATTCCAAGCGGAAGCTCGACGGCTTCAAGTCGGCGGGCAAAGGGCTGCTCAAGTATGCCGAACGCCCGGCGGACACGGCCTTGCGCGAAGCCGTGCTCGGCGGCGTCGGGGCCAAGGCCAAGGCGGAATGGGAAGCGTCCCTCGCGGCGCGTCCGTCGTTGCAGCGTTTGCCCGGCGACGTGCCGAACTACGAGCGCCGCCCCGAGGCCGTGAAGTATCAGGCGCCGCTCAGTCCGCAGGACAGCCTCCGCTACACGCAGGTTCCGGCCGACTTCGAGCTGAAGCTCTTCGCCTCCGAGCCGGACATCGTGAAGCCGATCTATGTGGGCTGGGACGATCGCGGCCGCGCCTGGGTCGTGGAGTCTCGCGACTATCCCCACGGCATCATGCCCGAAGGCCAGCCAGGCAAGGACTCGGTCAAAATCTGCGAGGACACCGACGGAGACGGCAAGGCGGACAAGTTCACCGTCTTCGCCGACGGGCTGAACCTCGCGACCTCGTTGGTCTTCGTGGACGGCGGCATCATGGTGTCGCAGGCGCGCCAGATGGTTTTCCTCAAGGACACGAACGGCGACGACAAGGCCGACCTCCGTAAGCCCATTCTCCCGGGCTGGGGCATCGGCGACACCCACGCCCAACAGAGCAACCTCGCGCGCGGCTTCGACAACTGGCTCTACGGCTCGGTCGGCTACTCGAACTTCCGGGGCACGGTCGGCGGTGAAACCATGCAGTTCGGCCAAGGAATCTTCCGTTTCAAGCCCGACGGCTCCGCGCTCCAGTTCCTCCACCAGTTCAACAACAACACCTGGGGCTTCGGCCTGAACGCCGTCGGCGATGTCTTCGGTTCGACCGCCAACGGCAACCCGAGCTTCTACGGCTACCTGCCCGCCTACATCCTGAATCCCACCCAGCCGACCGGCGGACGCGGTGGCGGCGGCGCGCCCAGCGGTCCCGGCGGGTTCCGTCCCGGCTACCGGCTCGACGACAAACCCGGCACCGCCACGACTGCGGCCGCTCCGACGGCCAACGCTCGTCGTCTGGCCTCGGCCAAATCCCTGGCGCCCGGCATGCGGATGCACCCGAACACGCCGAACGTCCGCATGGTGGACAACTTCGGCGGCTACACCGCCGCCGCCGGCCATGCCTTCATGGTCAGCGACGCCTTGCCCGCCCGGCTTCAGGGCAAGGCGCTCGTGACCGAGCCCACCGCGAAGCTGATCGGCATCATGGACATCCGGCCCGATGGCGGCGGCTACGCGGCGACCGATGGCTTCAATCTCCTAGCCAGCACCGACGAGTGGATGTCGCCGATCTTCGCCGACATCGGTCCCGACGGCGCGGTGTGGGTGATCGACTTCTACAGCTTCATCATCCAGCACAACCCGACGCCGAGCCCCCAGAGCGCCGGCGTCCGCGCCACCACCGGTCCCGGCGGCGCCTACATGACGGAGAACAATCTCCGTGACCAAACCCACGGCCGCATCTACCGCGCGGTCTGGAAGGACGGCCCGCGCAGCTCGATCAAGAACCTCGCCAACGCGAACACCTCCGAACTCGTCGCCGCGCTCGACAGCGGCAACCAGTTCTGGAGCCTCACCGCCCAGCGCCGGATCGTGGACGACAAGAAGACCGACGCCGCTCCCGCGCTCAAGCGACGCGTGGCTTCCGGCAAAGGCGGCAAGGGTGCGATCCACGCCCTCTGGTCGCTCGAAGGCCTCGGTGCGCTCGACAAGGACACCCACCAGAAGGCGCTGATCGACCAGGACGCCGCCGTGCGCCGCAACGCCGTGCGCGCGCTTCCCGCCAACGAAGCGGGCCAGCAGCTCTTCTTCAGCAGCGCCGTGATCCAGGACCCGGATCTCATCACGCGCCAGGCGGCCTTCGTGAAGCTCGCCGAGTTCCCGACCCGGCCCGAGATCGAGACGGTCGTGGCCCAGCTCGGCCGCACCCCGGTGAACACCACCGACCCGTTCCTGAACGACTCGGTCACGTTGCTCGGCCGCATCCACAAGGTCTCCGGCGTCGGCCAGGACGAAGTGAAGGTCGCGGCCGGCGACGCCAAGCGCGGCGAGGACCTGTTCTTCAACAGTCCCATCGCCGCCTGCGCCGCCTGTCACATGGTGGGCGGCAAGGGCGGAGAAGTCGGCCCGATCCTCGACGGCATCGCCGTCCGGGCCGACAAGGCCTACATCCTCGAAAGCCTCGTGGACCCGAACGCCACCAAGGCCAAGGGCTTCGAGGATCTGGAGATCTCGCCCATGCCCCCGCTCGGCATCCTGCTCAAGGAACAGGAAGTGGCCGACATCATCGCCTACCTCGCCACGCTCACCACGCCTCCCAAGGACGGCGTCACCGTGCCGGTGAAGAAGGAAAACCTCTTTGAATGACCATGAAGCATCCATTCACCACGCTGGGCCTCGTCGCCCTTTTGGGCCTGTCGGGCGCGAACGCCTTCTCGGCCGAGACCGCCGGCCTTGATCCCCAGGGCTACATCCGCGATTGGGTCATGCTGGCCCCGGTGCCGTTGCCCGAAGGCGCCTCGGTCGGCGACCACCTCCTGCGGGAGCAGATCAAGGGCGAAGCCTCGTTGAAGCCCAAGGACGGCGACACCCTCAAGGTCGGCAGCAAGGAGCTGACCTGGAAGAACGTCACCACCTCGACGAACTTCTTCGACTTCAACGCCATCCTGAAATCGATGAACGACGAGTCGGCCGGCTACATGGTCGCCTACGTCGAATGCGAGCAGGAGATCCCCGACGTGACGATGGGCGTGGGCAGCAACGACCAGGCCCGCATCTACTTCAACGGCGTGGACATCTACGCCTTCACCGATGCCCGGACGCTCGAACTCGACGCCGACAAGGGCCGGGTCACGCTGAAGAAGGGCACCAACGTCATCGTGTTCAAGGTGCTCAACCAGCAGAACAGTTGGCAGGGCGCGATGCGCCTGACCGACAAAAACGGCGGCCCCTTGAAGGGCGTGACGATCAAGCGCGCGCCGTAGCCGCCTCCCGCCCCTCCGGTATCATGGCCTCCAAGCTCCAGGGATCGCCCGTGGTTTTCCGGCCCACGGGGCCCGCTGTCCCGGAAGAGCCGCCCCGTGCTTTGGGCCGGGGCGGCGTTCGACAGGACGGCGCGGAGGCCCTTCCGCTTTTCCCGAAACGCCGCAGCGGGAACGCGGGCCCGTTCCCGGCACAGAATCCGAACCCGATGATCCGTTGACCCCCTTCCCAGCTCTCCCATGAAACCCACCGTTCTTCTCTCCTCGTTGGCCGTCTCTCTGGCCGTGGTCACGGCGACTGCCGCCGAGACGCCGTCGCTCAAGGACCTCTACAAGGACCAGTTCCTCGTCGGCACCGCGCTCAACCGCGCGCAGGTCATGGGCACGGCGCACTTCAACCGCAGCCAGGCCCTGATCGAATCCGACGTCGCCCTCACCAAGAAGCACTTCAACCAGATCACCGCCGAGAACGACATGAAATGGCAGCTCATCCATCCGCGCGAGGGGAAGGACGGCTACGACTTCGGCCCGGCCGACGCCCTGGTGGATTTCGGCACGAGCAACCGCATGGAGATCGTCGGCCACACCCTGGTCTGGCACAGCCAGACGCCGAACTGGGTCTTCGCCGGCACCAACCCGCCGCCCGTGACCGCCACCGCGACCAACGCGCCGGGAGGCCCTCCGGGCGGACCCTTCGGCCGGGGCTACACCGGACCGCGCGCCTCGCGGGAAGAGCTGCTCCAGCGGATGCGCGACCACATCCACACCGTCGTCGGCCGCTACAAGGGCCGCGTGAAATACTGGGACGTGGTCAACGAAGCCCTCGCCGACGGCGGCCCGGAGAACGTCATGCGGAAGTCGCTCTGGTATGAAATCATCGGGCCGGACTTCATCGCCAAGGCCTTTGAATACGCCCACGAAGCCGATCCGCAGGCGATTCTCCGATACAATGACTACGGCCTGGAAAACCCGGTGAAGATCCAGAAGCTCGTCACTTTGGTCCGTTCGTTGCAGGAGAAGAAGGTGCCCATCCACGCCATCGGCACGCAGGCGCATCTCAACGTCTCCACCGCCGGCTTCGAGCAGATGGACCGTTCGTTGACCGAAATAGCGAAGCTGGGCCTGCCCATCCACGTCACCGAACTCGACATCAACAGCGCCCAGGGCGGGCAGCGCACCACCGGCGCCGACATCTCCGCCAATGCCGCCACCACGCAGGGCGGTCTGGTCAGCGAAGCCGACCAGAAGCTCGCCGACGCCTATGCGGGCGTCTTCCGCGCCTTCCTCAAACACAGCGACAAGGTGGAGATGGTCACCTTCTGGGGCGTGAACGACGCCGTCTCCTGGCGGCGCAACGGCAGCCCGCTGCTCTTCGACGGCGACAACAAGCCCAAAGCCGCCTTCGACGCCGTGGTTTCCGAAGCGAAGAAGGCGACGGACACCCGTTGAATGCCGGGAGACCGGAGCACCCTGTCCCGAAGATGATTGCACTCCCCCAACGCTGTCTCGCTCGGGTCGGGTTGCTGCTGTTGGGCCTTGGAGTCCCCGCGCAAGACACCCATCGCCACACCTTCCCCGGCTTCGTCCGCTTCGTGGCGCTGACGGTGGCCGTCGCCTGGTCCGGCAGCTTGACGTTACGTGCCGCACCGCCCCCGGCGGTGGCGAGGACATTCATCGACCAGCATTGCGCGGACTGCCACAACGACGTGGACAAGGAGGCCCAACTGGACCTGACGAGCCTGGCCTTCGCTCCCCAGGACGCCGCCAATTTCGCGCTTTGGGTGAAGGTTCACGACCGCGTGAAGGCCGGCGAGATGCCGCCGAAGAAGAAGCGTCCGGACCCAGTGGAATTGGACGCGTTCCTCAAAGGGATGACTGCGACGCTGACCGCATCGGAACGGGAGATGATCGCTGCCGAAGGCCGCTCCGTGCAGCGCCGCCTCAATCGTTACGAATACGAAAACGCGCTGCGCGACCTGTTGAACGTCCCGTGGGCGCAGGTGAAGGACAAGCTGCCGCTCGATGGCGAGCGCTTCGGTTTCAACAAGAGCGCCGAGGCCCTTGATGTTTCGTTTGTGCAGATGGAGCGCTACCTGACGGCGTCGGATTACGCGATGCGGCAGGCGATGTCGGCGGCGTTTGAACGGCCGACGAACACGGTGCGGAAGATCTACGCACGCGACGTGATTGCGGGCTACCAGCCGCGCGAAAACGGCACCTTGCCGGACCGGCTGGCGTTCCCCGTGCTCGATTCGCACGCGCAGCCCGAGGTGCGGGCCGGCCGGGTGCCCAACTCCAGCCCGGAGACCCGCGAGCGCGAGGCCGTGGGCAAGGTCTCCAGCATCTTCAGCGACGCGGGCGGCTACTCTTGGGGATTCACCGCCCCGACCGCAGGCCGCTATCGCATCCGCTTGAAGGGCTACACGGTCTGGGTGAGTGGCGGCGGCATCGGCCGCTGGATGTTCGACGGTCAGGGGGCAGAAAAGGCTCCCACCTACTGGCTGCCCGTCTGGCATCGGCCCAACGCCGACGAGATCTGGCCGGGCCGCAACCACGAGCCCATCGGTTTCTACGCCGCAAGTTCCGGGCAGACCCGCCCGATCGGAGTCGGAGACTTTCCTCCCGAACCCTCGGTCATCGAAATCGAGGCGCGGCTCGCGGGCGGTGAAAGCGTCCGAACCGATGCGATGCGCTTCTTCCGCACCCGCGTCAACGGCACCGACGAACAATACGTCAACCCGCTCGCCACGACGGAGGGAATGCCGGGCTACGCCGTGCAATGGCTGGAGGTCGAAGGGCCTCTCCCGGACCAATCGGTGACAACGGGCTACAAACTTTTGTTCGGCGACCTGCCGATGCGCCGGGTTGAAACCGGGAAGCCCGGCGGGGTCATGCTGGAGGGACTCGCGCTGGGAGGTGGGACGGGCGGCTTTGGCAGCCCAACCGTTGGCCCGCCGGGTCGCGGACCGGGCGGACAGGTTTCACAGGACAGCCCGGGTGGTCCCGGAGGGCCCGGCGGGCGCGGACGCGGTCCGGGCGGAGTCGGTGGCCGAGGCGGTCGCGGTGGTGGCGGAGGAATCATGGTCGAGGTGGCTACTGAGAATGCTGCTCAGGATGCCGAGCGGCTGCTCCGCCATTTCATGAACGCCGCCTATCGCCGACCCGTGGGTGAGGTCGATGTGAAGCGCTTCCTTGGGCTCTTCCAACGCGAGTTCGATCTCGGCTCGGGCTTCGCGCGCTCGATGCTGACCGCCTACACCGGCGTGCTCGCTTCACCCGGTTTCATCTTCCTCGACGAGAAGCCCGGCCAGCTCGACGACGTCGCCCTGGCGACGCGCCTCTCGCTTTTCCTCTGGAACTCCACACCCGACGCCGCGCTTCGTGCGAAGGCCGAAAAAGGCGAGCTGCACCAGCCCGAGGTGCTGCGCGCCGAGACCGAACGGCTGCTCAGCGACCCCCGCGCCGCGCGCTTTGTCGATTCGTTCACCGACTACTGGCTCGACCTCCGCAAGATCGACGACACCTCGCCGTCATCCGCCATCTACAACGATTATGAGATGGACGATCCGCTCAAGCTCGCGGCCCTGGACGAGACGCGGATGTTCTTCGCCGAACTCGTGCGCGGCGACCTGCCCACGCGCAACATCGTGAACTCGGATTTCACCTTCCTCAACGGCCGGCTCGCCGCGCACTACGGCATCGCGGGCGTCGAAGGCGCGGCCATGCGTCGGGTGGCGCTCCCGGCAGGCAGCGACCGCGGCGGCCTGATGACCATGGCCAGCGTGCTCAAGGTCACCGCCAACGGCACCACCACGTCGCCCGTGCTGCGCGGTCACTGGATCACCGAGCGCGTGCTGGGAATCCACATTCAGCCTCCGCCCGCCGGCGTGAAGGCCGTCGAGCCCGACATTCGCGGCGCGGTCACCATCCGCCAGCAGCTCGCGAAGCACCGCGAAGATCCAAGCTGCGCCTCCTGCCATATCAAGATGGATCCGCCCGGCTTCGCGCTGGAGCACTATGACGTGATGGGCGGCCGCCGCGATCGCTACCGCGCGGTGGCGGAAAACGTGAAGCCCGTGCCCGGCTTCGGCCTGAACGGGCAGGCTTTCGGCTTCCACTACGGACTGCCGGTGGATGCCGCCGGCGAACTGCCCGATGGCCGTGCCTATCGCGACATCAAGGAATTCAAGGCTCTCGTCATCCAGGAGGAACTCCCCCTCGCCCGCAATCTCGCCAGGCAGCTCGTGACCTACGCGACCGGCGCGCCGGTGCTCTTCTCTGATCGCCCCGAACTCGAGAAAATTCTCCTGCACGCCGCCGCCAAGCAATACGGCGTCCGCACGCTCGTCCACGAAGTCGTGCAGAGCGACCTCTTCCGAAAGAAGTAATCAAATCCAAAGCTCACACATGAGTGCTTCCTTTCGATCCCGCGTTTCTTCCGCCTCCGTTGACGCCCCGTTCATCACCACGCGGCCCGCGATGTCGCGCCGTCATTTCCTGCGGGGCGTGGGCATCGCGCTGTCGCTGCCGTTCCTCGACGCGATGCTGCCGCCGTTTGCACGGGCTGCCACCACTTCGTCGCCGCTTGGGCCGGGCTCGAAGCCGCGCCGGATGTTCGGCATCTGCAACAACCTTGGCCTGCGCCCCGATCTGTTTTTCCCAAAGGACAGCGGTCCGAACTACACCCTCTCGCCGTATCTCCAGCACCTGAAGGACCACCGGCAGGACTTCACGGTGTTCAGTGGCGTCTCCCATCCCAACGTCGATGGCGGCCATCCGTCCGACATCGCCTTCCTCACGGCCGCGCCGCATCCGGCGAGCAGCTCTTTCCGCAACACGATCTCGCTCGACCAGCATATCGCGGAGCGGATCGGCATCCTCACGCGCTTTCCTTCGCTCACGCTCGCCGTCAACGGCGGCGGCCGAGCGCTATCCTGGACGGGGACTGGCGTGGCCATCCCGCCCGAGCAGAGCGCCTCCGAGGTGTTCAACCAGCTTTTCCTGCAAGGCACGGCCGAGCAGGTGCAGGCGCAGATCCGCAAGCTCGACACCGGCCGCAGCATCCTCGATGTCGTCGGAGAGCAGGCTAAGGATCTCCAGCGCAATCTCGGCGCCCGCGACCGCAGCCGGCTGGAGCAGTATTTCACCAGCGTCCGCGACCTGGAACACCGCCTCCAGGAATCGAAGGGTTGGGAGACCAAACCCAAGCCGGCCGTCAACGTCCCCGCACCGACCGATCCTTCCAGCCCCGCGCAATACATGGCCAAGATCAAGGCGATGTATGATCTCGCGAAGCTCGCCTTCGAGACCGACTCGACCCGCGCCGTCACCCTGATGCTCAACAGCGTCGGCACCCCGGTCATCACCGACACCGGCGAGACCCTGACCGACAGCTACCACAACCTCTCGCACCACGGAAAAGCCGACGAGAAGCTCTCGCAGCTGGAGATCATCGAAGTGGGACACATGAAGCTGCTCGCCGCCCTGTTCGCCGATCTCAAGGCGGTGAAGGAAGGCGAGGAGACGCTGCTGGACCGCACGATGATCCTCTACGGCTCCAACCTCGGCGACGCCAACGCGCATTCGACGACCAACATGCCGACGCTCCTGGCGGGCGGCGGCTTCCGCCACGGCCAGCACATTTCGCTCGATCCGGCCACGGGCATCTACCCGCTGCCCAATCTGTTTGTTTCGATGCTGCAACGCATGGGCTTCGAGGATGAAAAATTCGCCTCCTCCACCGGCACGATGCGGGGATTGGAGGCCAAGGGCGCGGCATGAGGATGAACACCGTGCAATCTCCCGTGTCATCTCGGAACGCACCGCGAAGAATCCGCATGTCTCCGCGTATCACAATCCCGCTCGGCTGCCTCGCCGCCTCGCTGTCGGCTGCCGTTCTCGCGGGCACCACGTTCACTCCTCCGCCGGGGCCGATGGCCTCGCCGGCCCAGATCGCCGCGGTCCTTGCCACCATCCCGCCGTCTGCCGAAGGCGAGACCATGGTGGACTTCGAGAAGGCTGAGATCGGCGCGCCGGTGCCGAAGTGGGAGGAGAAGGGAGTGAACTTTGAACTGGCCGGTCCGCTCCAGCGCACTCCGGCCGCGAAGCCCCGGGTGATGTTCTTCCCGCACCTCGCCACCGGTCGCATTGGCATCGTCAACGCGATGGCCACCGATCAAGGCGTGCCGCTCAGGATGACTTTTCCCGGCACCGGCGCGTCTTCGGTGACGCTCGTGCTCTGGGGTTCGACCGGCTGCCCGGCTGTCGTCGAGGCCTTTGATAGCGACGGAAAACTCCTCGATAAGAAGTCCGTCGAAACCGTTCCTGTTCGCAAATCTCCGGGTGAGCCAGTTCCGTTTCTGGCGCTCACGGTCAAAGGAACGGCCATCGCCCATGTCCATCTCAGCGGCCCGCGCAACGGCGAGTTTCTCGCGGCCGACGAGGTGAGGTTCGTGCCGCTGGCCCAACGATAGAACCGGAACGAGCGGACTCCGCACGATTCCACCCCAAGAACGAAGAAATCGGAATGAAACGATTCCCACTACTCCGGATCCTCGTGGCGGCGCTCGCATTGGCATCGTTTGCCTCGGCCGCGCCCGATCCGGATTTCCACATCTACCTCTGTTTCGGCCAGTCGAACATGGAGAGCGGCGGCAAGATGGAGGACATGGACAAGACCGTGGACAAGCGGTTCCTGGTCATGGCCGACGCCGACTCCACCAACCGTGGATGGAAGAAGAGTGAATGGTATGAGGCCGTCCCTCCGCTGACGGCGAAAGGCAACGGCATCTGCCTGGTCGATTATTTCGGCCGGACGATTGTCGCCGGTCTGCCGGAGAATATCCGCGTGGGCGTGATCAAGGTGTCTGTCCCCGGCGCCAAGATCGAGATGTTCGAGAAGGACACCTACACGAACTACGTGGCGACTGCTGCCGATTGGATGAAGAACCACATCAAGCGCTACGACAGCAATCCCTACCAGTATCTCGTCGAGCTGGCCCGTGAGGCCCAGAAACAGGGCGTGATCAAGGGCATCCTCCTGCACCAGGGCGAGTCCAATCCCGGCGACAAGGATTGGCCGAACAAGGTGAAGGGCATCTACGACAACCTGATGAAGGACCTCAGCCTGAAGGCCGGGGAAGTGCCGCTGCTGGCCGGTGAAACCGTCAACGCCGACCAGGAAGGCAAGTGCGCCGGCTTCAACGCGATCATCGCGGAGCTGCCGAAGACCTTGCCCAACTCCCATGTCGTCTCCTCGGCAGGTTGCTCCTGCCATCCCGACAAACTGCACTTCGACTCGGCGGGCTCCCGGGAGTTGGGACGACGATACGGCGAGAAGATGCTTTCCGTCCTTGGCTACAAGATCGCCGAACCCAAATGACCGTGTTCATCCAATGCTTTCCCCCATGAAAACCTTCCGTAGTTGCGTCCCATTGATGGCCGCCTTGATTGGCCTCGGGGTTGTCTCTCAGGGGTTGGCCCAGCCTGCTCCCGGTGCTCGGCCTGCTCCCGCACCACCCAAGTATCCCGTGCCGATTCTGCCCGCGCTTCCTGCGACGCTGGACACGACCTTCTACGCGAGCAACAACGTCCCTCATGGCCGGGTCGAGATCGTCAACTACAAGACCACGGCCGGAACCGAGAAGCGGATGCACGTCTATCTGCCGCCCGGCTACGACGCTGATCCGTCGAAGCGCTATCCCGTGCTCTACCTGAACCACGGCGGCGGCGAGAACGACAGCCACTGGATCGAGAAGGGTGCCACCCATCACATCCTCGACAACCTCATCGCCGCCGGTAAGGCGCGCCCGATGATCGTCGCCATGCCGAACACCAGCCGCGTGGTCTCGGGCAAGCCGCCCAAGCTCGGCGAAGACGACGCCTGCACGCAGGAATACTTGAAGGACATCCTACCCTTCGTGGACGGCCGTTACCGCACCCGCACCAACCGCGAGAGCCGTGCCGTGGCCGGGCTTTCGATGGGCGGGTTTGTCACGCTGAACACTGGGCTCACCCATCTGGAGACCTTCGGCGAACTCTACGTCTTCAGTTCGGGCTACTGGCCGGATCAGCTCCCGGCGTTCAAGGAGAACATCAAACCGCTTCTCAGCCAGACGAACATCAACGAGCGGTTCCGCATGCCCATCTACTTCGGCGTCGGCGAGACGGACATCGCCTACCTCAACAGCATGCGGACGATGGCGGTCTTCAACGACCACGGCATCCGCACCTTCTCGGTGCTCAGTTCGCTGGGCCACGAGTGGAAGAACTGGCGCCGTTACCTCTGGCAGACCGCGCAGATCATGTTTCCCGAGGATCAATGACCCGTCGCTTCCTTTCCCGATTCCACGCATCCCCATGAAAACCCATTCGCTTCGCCTCTCCGTTCTTCTGGCGTTGTTCACGCTCGCCGCGTCCTTCGTCGCAAAAGCCGCTGAAGCCGCCGCAAAGCAGACCTTCGTCCTCGTCCACGGCGCCACCGCCGGAGGCTGGGAGTGGAAGAGCACCGGCAAGTTCCTGACCGACGACGGTCACACCGTCTATCGCGCCACGCTTACCGGCCTCGGCGAGAAGATGCACCTCAACAGCACGAACGTGGATCTCCAGACCCACATCAACGACGTGGTGAATCTCATCCTCTTCGAGGACCTCCACGACATCGTGCTCACCGGCCACAGCTACGGCGGCATGGTCATCACCGGCGTCATGGACCG
>CBFGQE010000033.1:0-13027 GCA_965650815.1 uncultured bacterium | reverse complement strand
AAGTCCGCGCTACAGGTGAAGCAGCCATGACTCCCACACCCGTCGATCCCGAACAACTGAAACGCTGGAGGTTGATCCTCGGTGCCTCGGCGCAGGAAGACCTTGGCCGGATGGGCGCGTGCGACCTGTCCGACGAACAGCGCGGCATGGACGAGGCCTTGGCCGCCATCTACGACGAATCCACCGGCGAGGAAGCAGAGCAGAAACGAGGCGGCCGTCGCAGCGCCGGGCTCGGGCCTTCCGCGCCGAATCTCGCCAAGTGGCTCGGCGACATTCGCGGCTATTTCAAGGAGGACGTGGTCACCGTCATCCAGAACGACGCCATCGAGAAGAAGGGCCTCACGCAGCTTCTCTTCGAACCGGAGATGTTGAAGAGCGTGGAGCCGAACCCGCAGTTGGTTGGCACCCTGATGTCGCTGAAGGGTCGCATCCCGGAACGGACCAAGGAAACCGCGCGGCAAGTGGTCCAGGCGGTCGTTGATCAGATCAAGCGGCTGCTTGAACAGGGCATCCGGCAGGCGGTGCTGGGCGCGTTGAACCGCAAGGAACATTCGCCCATTCCGAACTCGGCCAACATTGACTGGAAATGGACCGTCGGCCGCAATCTGAAGAACTACCAGCCGTCGCTTGGAACCATCGTGCCGGAGAAGGTCTGTTTTCACGCGCGTTCGCAGCGGACGAACAAGTGGAACGTCATCGTCTGCATGGACCAGAGCGGTTCCATGGCCGAGTCGGTTGTCTATGGCTCGGTCACGGGCGCGATCTTCGCCTCGCTGCCGGCGATGAAGACGCGGGTGGTGGCCTTCGACACCGAGGTCGTGGACCTGACCGAACAGTGCGGTAACGATCCGGTGGACATGATCTTCGGCGTGCAACTCGGCGGCGGGACGGACATCAACAAGGCCGTGGCCTACTGCGAGCAGTTCGTCACCGATCCCGCGCAGACGATCTTCTTCCTCATCAGCGACCTGATCGAAGGCGGCAACCAGACGCAGATGATCCGGCGGATGCACGAGATGGTGGCGTCCGGCGTGCGCGTGATCTGCCTGCTGGCCTTGTCCGACAGCGGCATCCCGACCTTCGACGAACGCGTCGCCAAGAAGCTGGCCGAAGGAGGCGTCCCGTGTTTCGGCTGCACGCCGAACAAGCTGCCGGAGCTGATCGAAGGAGTGCTGAAGAAACACGACCTCAAGGCGCTGGCCGCGCGGTTGGCGACCAAGAAGCCGAAGAACGGCTGAGCCTATCGCCGCCAACCATTAATCCGTCTCCATCGCGGCAACGTGCTGGCTGGGGTATTTCAACCCCTGTTTCCCAGCGTCCGCTTTACTTGAAAAACGACCGCGTGCATAACAGCCCCATGCCTACGGGATCCGATCCGGCCGAGTTTGTGGACCACGATTATCCGACCTCACGACAGGGGTCGGGCGCGGGCTTCGCTCGTCCCGCCGGTCCGTCCGCCGCGCCCTCGCCCCGCCCGCCCACGCGGGAAGAGGTCGAGCTGCAGGTGAGCGAAACGCAGGCGCGTCTGGAGGAGCTGAAACGCGCGCAGGAGAAGCTGGAGCGCGAGCGCGCCCAGCTGGAGGACCTGCGGCGGCGGCAGGCGGAGTTCCAGACCGGACGCGAGGAGATGCTCCAGCACCTCACGCGCGGCGTCGGCCTGCTGGAGGACGCGGAGTTCGACCGTCGCCGCGAGGCCGAGCAGATGGCGCAGACGCTCCTGGAGTTCCGCGACGGGCTCCAGCGGCTCCAGGCCATCCGCCAGGAGGACTGGACGCAGGAGAACTACAACATCGAGCTGACGAAGGCGCTGGCCGCCATCGAAAACGCCCGCATGGACTGGAACACCGCGCGGCTGAAGTTCGGCGTGTTGAACGGTTCCGCCACCGCGCCGTCCCCGCGCGAAAAGGGCGCGTCCGCGCCGTCCCTGGCCGCGATGCCCTTCAAGGATCTCTGCAAGATCGGCCTGGCCATGACCTGGCCGCTGGTCGTGTTGGCGGCGGCCATCGTGGCGCTGCTGCTCTTCAAGGCTTGAGCGAGGGGGGCATGTCGCTCTTCGGGAAAAAAGCCGATCCGATCTCCGCGCGTTCCAAGGCGCTGGACCGGGAGATCGCGGAGCTGGAGGCGAAGATCCGCAAGCTGAGCACCCGGCCGGAGCCTCCCGCGCCGAAACCGCGCGCGATGCAGCCCGCCGGGTTTCCGGACGCCACCCGCGTCCCGACCGAGGAACCGGTTTTCGAGACGATCCCGGCCAAACCCCGGCCCATGACCTCCGCCCCGCCGGAAGACGCCGCGCACTACAACGAGATGGGCGTGCGGAAATACGACCTGGTCTCGCTCCTGGCCCGGTTGCGCGCGCAGTTCCAGAGCCGCCCGGCGAACAACCCGAAGCTCGTCCAGTTGATCGCCTCGGGGAACATCCACGGGCTGCGTCCGCTGCGCTACGAGAAGCGGGTGGCGCGGAACCGCTTCCTGCTCGTCTCCCTGGTGCTGTCCCTGGTGGTCTGGGGCATCATCGCCATGTTGCGCTAGGATGGAGGCTCCAGCGGAACGGGTCCGGCTGGGATTGCCGACGCTGCACGGCGGTTTCGCCGCGACGTATTCGCGCCGGGGGCTGGCCCGGCTCGAATTTCCCGCAACGGCCGGGGAAGCGCCGACGGGCTTTTCCTCCGAGGTTCTCCCGCAGATCGCCGTTTGGCATCGGCAAGCCACTGCGGCGGTCGAGCGCCTGTTGCGGGGCGAGGAGCCGGGGCCTTTGCCGCCGTTGGACCTCTCCGTCGGGAGCGACTTCCAGCAAGCCGTCTGGCGGGAACTGCTCTCCATTCCGCTCGGCCAAGTGCGGACCTACGGCGAGCTCGCAACACGGGTGGGACGGCCTGGAGGTTCGCGCGCGGTCGGGGCCGCCTGCGGGGCGAATCCCGTGCCGGTGATCGTGCCTTGCCACCGGGTGCTGGCGGCGGGCGGCAAGCTGGGCGGATTCTCCGGCGGGCTGGACTGGAAGAAGAAGCTGCTGGCGATCGAGCGGGGCGGAGGAGTTTTCGCTCTGGGGGAGTTCTAGCGGACCCGCTGGTCCCGCCCGGATCTCGGTTGCCGGGCAGGGAGGCCCGGCCTAAGGCGGCTTTGTCACCGCTTCCCCTGTCCGGCCAGGAGCAGCGCGCCGGTTGGCACGGCGTCTTCCTTCAAGGTGGCGAGGACCAGCGCCGGGCCTTCGCCGAACACCTCCATGATGTAGCGACGCAGCGCGGTGGCCACGGCGGCGCGGAGCGGTTCTCCCACCAACGACAAGCCGCCGCCGAGGATGATCCGCTCCGGGTGCAGCAGTTGGACGACGTGGGACAGGCCGAAGGCCAGATTGTCGGCAAATTCGCTGAGAATGGCGTGGGCCAGCGGATCGTGCTGGGCCAGGGCTCCGGCCAAAAACCGAGCTTCGCCTTCGGTCGCGCCGTCGGCCAAGGCGGCCAAAGGTCCGCCGGGATGCAGCGCCACGGCTTCGCGGATGCGCCGGTCCACCGCCCAGCCGGAGCAGCGCTCTTCGACGAGCGTGCCGGACTTGTCCAAACGCACGTGGCCGATCTCCGCTTCGCCCGGCGCGCGTCCGTGGTAGATGCGGCCTCCGACGATCAATCCACCGCCGACCCCGCTGCCAAGAGTGGTGTAGAAGACGGGATCAGCTCCACGGCCCGCACCCAGCAAGGCTTCACCGAGCGCGGCGACGTTGGCGTCGTTGTCCACGAACACGGGGCATTCGACCTGGCCCCTCATCCAGCCGGCGAGGTCGAAGTCCGACCAGCCTTCGATCTGGTGCGAGCGGGCGATGCGGCCGGTGGCGTGGTTCACCGGCCCGCCGAAACCGACGCCCACGGCGTCGATAGATTCCGTGGACCGGATGGAGGCGACGGTTTCCGCGATCTTGCGGCGAATGCCCTCGGCGGCGGCTTCGCGGGCCACCTTGAACCGGAAGCGTTGGCGGATCGTGCCGTCGGCGTTGCCAAGAACGAGCTGGAGCTTGGTGCCGCCGATTTCGATGCCGAGGATCATGGCCCGGAGGAGACGCGGAATCGGGGCCGGTTCAAAACAAAAAGAGCGGCCCCGGAACGCCGGAACCGCCCTTCGTAGAAGCCGATCTTGGACTCAGCGCAGACGCTCCAGCGCGGCGATGCGGTCCGCCAGCGGAGGGTGGGTGGAGAACAGGCGGGCGATGCCGCCGGGCTTGCCGCTGATCTTGAAGGCGCTCAGCGCGGGCGAACGGTCGTCGATGAAGCCGCCGCCTTCCGTCACCTGCTTGAGCCGCTGGAGGGCGCTGATCATGGCGTCCTTGCCCGCGAGCTTGGCCGCCATGGCGTCGGCCGCGAATTCGCGGCGGCGCGAGTAGGCGAAGACGATCAGGCTGGCGAGGATGCCGAGCAGGATCTCGCAGACGATGTAGCCGACGAAATAGCCGATGCCCGGCCCGGAGCTTTCCCGGTCGTCACCCCGACGGAGGAAGCTGTCCACGGCGAAGCCGATGATGCGGGAGAAGAACACGACGAAGGTGTTCAGCACGCCTTGGAGCAGCGACATCGTGACCATGTCGCCATTGGCCACGTGCGCAACCTCATGGGCCAGCACGCCTTCGATCTGGCGGAGGTTCATGCCCCGGATCATGCCGGAGCTGACGGCCACCAACGCATTGTTGCGCGAGGGACCGGTGGCGAAGGCGTTGATCTCCGGGCTGTCATAGACGCCGACCTCGGGCATCCGGATGCCGGCGGCCTTGGCCTGGGCGGCGACGGTCTGCTTGATCCAGGCTTCCGCTTCGCTGCGGGGCTGGCCGATGGGCTGGATGCCGTAGGCCATCTTGGCCATCCACTTGGACAGCATCAGGGAGATGAAGCTGCCGGTGAAGCCGACGATGGCGGAGAAGATCAACAGCTTCTCGTAGTCGAGCCCCTGGCGGGTGAAATAGCGGTTCACTCCCAGCAGGCTCGTGACGACCGAGATCACGAGGATCACGGCCAGGTTGGTTCCGACAAAAAGCAAAACGCGTTTCATGGTTCTAGATTCAATCGGACCGGAATCTCCGGCCCGGGGGGAAAGACACTCAAGACCGGCCCGTGTTCAAGTGGAAATCCCGGCGGAAAATTCCAGTTCCCGTGCCGCGGAGCTTTCCTCCGTGCGGAAACGGCGGGATTTGCCTCCGGTCCTCCCGCCGCTAGTGTCGCCCGCGTGATCCGGAACATCATCTTCGACTGGTCGGGCACCCTGGTGGACGACCTCCCGGCCGTGTGGCGGGCGTCGAACCACGTCTTCTCCCAGGCTGGCGTGGAGGAACTGTCGCTGGACCGGTTCCGCGCGGAGTTCCAGTTGCCCTTCGAAGGATTCTACCGCCGCTACACGCCCGACGTTCCGATGGACCGGCTGGAGGAATGGTTCCACGGCCGGTTCCGCGAGGTGCAGGACAGCGTCGTCGGCCTGCCGCACGCACGCGCGTTCCTCGAACTCTGCCGCCGCCATGGCATCCGCACCTTTCTCCTCAGCGCGGTGCATCCCGACCATTACGCGGTGCAGGCCGAGACGACGGGGCTGGGCGGATTCATCGACCATCCCTACGTCGGCGTCTGGGACAAGCGCCGGCGCATCCACGACATCCTCGCCGAACACGCGCTCGATCCTGCGCAGACGCTCTTCATCGGCGACATGCAGCACGACATCGAGACGGCGAAGCACGGCGGGCTGCATTCCGTGGCCGTGTTGACCGGCTACAACGGCCTCGAACAACTGCGGGCCAGCCAGCCGGACCTCATCGTCGAACACCTCGGCGAACTGCGGGAACTCTTCGAGCGCGACGCCTTCCATTTGCCGCACCAGCGCGTCCCCACGACCGCAGCGCCGAAGCCCATGCCGATCGCCACCGTCGGCGCGGCCATCTTCAACGATGCGGGCGAAGTCCTGATGATCCGCACGCAGAAGTGGTCCGGTCTCTGGGGCATTCCCGGCGGCAAGATCCACTGGGGCGAAGCCAGCGAAGACGCGCTCCGCCGCGAAGTGCTGGAAGAGACGGCGCTGCGCGTGACGGACGTGGAATTCGTCCTCGTCCAGGACTGCATCCACTCGAAGGAGTTCTACCGCGACGCTCATTTCCTGCTGCTGAACTACGCCTGCCGCGCGCCCGGAGAACAATCCGTGACGTTGAACGAAGAGGCGCAGGATTTCCGTTGGGTGTCGCTGGACGACGCCTACGCCCTGCCGCTAAACACGCCCACCCGCATCCTGCTCGACGCGTTGGTCGCCCGGCGTGGCGCGCTCGTCTGATTCTCCGACATGGACACGATCATCATCCGCGATCTGGAGGTCTCCTATCACGTGGGCGTGCCCGACGAGGAGCGCGCCCATCCCCAACGCCTGCTGCTGACGGTGGAGATGGAGCGCGACATTCGCCGCGCCGCCGCCACGGACGACCTGATCCACACGATCAACTACTACGCCGTGAGCCAGCGCCTGCTGAAGCTGGGCGAGGGGCGGAGCTGGAAACTGATCGAAACGCTGGCCGAGGAGATCGCCGGAATCGTGCTCAAGGAGTTCGGCGCCGCCGCCGTCACGGTCGAGGTGCAGAAGTTCATCATCCCCGAGGCGCGGCATGTGGCGGTGAAGGTTCGCCGCTCGGTCCAAGTGCCCTACTGAATTTCCCGTGTCCGACTCCCTCGCCGGAACCTTCCTCCAGTTGATCGTCGTGCCGTTCCAGCACGCGTCGATGGTCTGGGGCATCGTGCCGCTCTACTTCGGTTGGATCGTGAACGAGATCACGTCGTCCAAACCGTCCTTCAACACCGCGTTCCAGACCGGATTCGCCCTGCTGTGGTCCGGCGCGAACTGGACCTGGCAATACTTCCAGGACCATCCGGACCAGGACCAGGCGTTGCAGGCCCGCAGCCTGCTGGCGGTGAGTTCGGCGGTGACGCTGCTGGTGTTGGCTCTGGGCGCGGTGGCGTTCTGGGCCGGCATCCGGAGGAAGTATCCGAAAGGAATGCGGTTCCTCGGCCACACGCGGTTCAGCGCCTATTTCATGATCGCAATCTTCCCGATCCAGAGCGGCTTTCTGGCATGGACCTGGGAACGCGTCGCTGCGATTGCGGTCTTCGCCGTGCCGATCTGGCTGGCATCGCACTTCCTGCTGATGCCGCTACGGAAGCGGTGAGGAAGGCAGGAGCGTGGACCCGACCGCCCGCGCGCCGGCGGCCCTTGTCCTCGATTGCGGGGATTGCATCCGTCGCCTGCGGCCGGGAAGCTGCACCGAACCCATGAAAGCCTTCGCCTTTGCCCGGTTTGTTCTGGCCTGCGCCAGTCTCTGGATCGCGACTCCGGCCAGCCGTGCCGCCGATGCGTCTTCGGACAAGCCGCAGTATTTCGAGCTGCGGACCTACACCACCAAGTCCGAGCAGCAGCAGCAGCGCATCGACGCGTTTTGGCGCGAGGCCGCCGTGCCTGCTTATCGTCGGCTGGGCTACGGCCCCATCGGCGTCTTCACCGAAAACACGGCGTCGCCGACCAACCGGGTCTATGTGCTGATCGCGCACGATTCCCTGGAAGCCTTGGCCACGATCCCCGCGAAACTGGCGGCCGACACCGAGTATCAGAAGGCCGGCGCGTCGTTCCTCGACACCGCCCGGACCAATGCCGCCTACGTGCGCATGGAGAGCTCGGTGAGCGTCGCCTTCGACGGCATGAAGCGGCTGGAAGTGCCGGTCGCGCCTTCGGCGGATCGGCCCCGGCTCTTCGAGCTGCGCATCTACTGGAGCCACAGCGACGCCAAGGGCGACAACAAGGTGGCCATGTTCAACGACGGCGAAATCCCCCTCATGCGGAAGGTCGATCTCGGCCCCGTCTTCTTCGGGCAGACGATCCTGGGAGCCGACCAGCCGAACCTCGTCTATCTGGTCTCCAGCGACAACGCCGAGGCCCACAAGAAGGCGTGGAAGGGCTTCTTCGACGACGCGGTCTGGACCCGGCTGAAGAACGATCCCCAATACAAGGACAACGTCTCGAAGGTCGTCAGCATCTTCCTGAAGCGAATGTCGGCCTCGCAGATCTGAGCGGGGGCCGTGGTGGCGGGCATCCCGTCGTTCGCCACCCTTTCACGGAGCATCGGCGGTTGTCGCTGAACCGTTTGGCCCGGTTGTGCGATTTTCCGGCTCCAGCCTCCGGCCGTTCCCGCCGATGGATACCGTGTGAGCATTTCAGGCATTTCGACCGGCGCGTTGGTTTCCGGACTGGAGAAACCCGAGGCGGCCAAGGACACCGTGGCCATCGCCATGCTGGACAAGGCCAACGAACAAACCCTCCAGCAGGGCGCGGCGCTGATCCAGATGATCGAGCAATCGGCCATCGACCCTTCCAGCGGCCGACTCGACGCCTACGCCTGATCGGTTTCGACCGGGCTGGGAGCCCGGAAACGAAAAAGGCGGCGGATGGAACCTTCCATCCGCCGCCTTTTCGTTCTTTGGGATCGATGGCTATTTCGCGGCCGGCACCAAGGGCTTGGCCGCTTCGGTGTCGGCGTCGGGCTTGAAACCAGCCGGGGCCGAGGCGTTGAGTTGGGTCAAGACGGCTTCGGTCAGGTCGTGCTCGCCGCTGGTGAAGACGACGACCTTGGTGTTGTTCACGGTTTCGGCGGCGGCGTCGAGCACCAGGCTATAGCCTCCGGCCTTGGCCTTGGCGTTCACGAGCTCCTGGATCTCGCCGAGGATCTTCTCGCGCAGGCGGCGCTGCTTCTCCTTGAGCTTCTCGCTCTGGTTGCCGAGGAACTGCTTGATGGCGTTCTCGCTGTCGCGGAGCTCGGCCAGCTTCTTCTCGGCGGCCTTCTTGGCCTTTTCGCGTTCGTCGGCGGAGATGGCCTGGTCGTTGGCCTTCTCGTTGAGCAGCTTGAACTCGTCCTCGGACTTCTTGAGGTTGTCCACCATCGACTTGCGTTCGGCGTCGATCTCCTTGGCCTCGTCCTTCAGGCCCTGGTCGGCTTGCTTGGTCTTGTAGTAACCGTCGAAGGCCTTGCGGAGATCGATGGTGGCGATCTTCTGGATGGCGTTGGTGGCGGGGGCCTGGGCCGAGGCGGCAGGGCTGCCGAGGGCGACGATGGCCGCCGCAACGAGGGTGGTCTTGAGCAGGGACATTTTCATGGGGGTGACTGTGTCAGAATTCGCGGGTGTAGCCGACGCCAAAGTTGAAGCGGCCGGAGCCGCCCTTGGCGGAGTCGTTCTGGATCGGGTAGCCGTAGTCGAGCCGCAACGGGCCGATGGGCAGGTTGATGCGGAGGCCGATGCCGACGTTGTCGTTCCACTGGTCGAAATCGAAGTCGTAGGCGTCCTGATAGACGTTGCCGATGTCGTAGAACATGGCGAAGCGCAGGCGGTCGATGATCGGCAGGCTGTATTCGACCGCGCCGAAGTAGTAGCTCTTGCCGCCCAACGGCTCGCCGTTGATGTCGCGCGGTCCGATGTCGCGGTATTTGAAGCCGCGCAGGGAGTAGAGGCCGCCGAGGAAGTAGCGTTCGTAGATGGGGACGAGCGTGGTGTCCGAAAACTCGTCGGTCACACCGATCCGGCCGGTCACTTCCAGCACATGGTCCTCGCCGAAGCCCCGGAAATACCAGGCGCTCTTCAGCTCCAGCTTGTAGAAGTCCACATCGCCGCCGAACGGCCCGCCGCCGAGTTCGGAGGAAAGTTCCGTGCGCTGGCCCCGATCCGGCAACTGTCCGGGCCCACGGGTGTCGTAGGAAAGCGTCGTGCTGATCTTGGAGATCAGGTCCCGGCCGTCTTCGAGCTTCATCTCGGGGGAGGCGGCGGCGAAGTCCTCGAGCTGGATGTCGATGCTCTCCAGCGTGTAGCCGACCTTGCCCACCCAGGTGCCGCCGCGCGAATCGGTGTAGAGCAGCTTGCGCAGGCTGAGGCTGCCGCCGGTCTGCACCTGGTCGTAGATGTCGGAGTAGAACTGGATGTCCCGGTGATAGAGGTCGAACCCGAGCTCCAACCGGCGGTCGAGGAACCACGGCTCGATGAAGCTGAGCTGGTAGTCCTGGCGCTCGGTGCCGACGGACGCGCGGAGGCGCGCCTTCTGGCCGCCGCCGGTGAAGGTGGGCGGGTTGAAGAGGTCGAAGTTGCCCTGCGACACCTCGGCGAAGCCCACGATGCTGTCCACCGAGCTGAAGCCCGCGCCGATGGTGAAGTTGCCGGTGCTCTTTTCCTGGAGGCTGATGACGAGGTCGCGACGGTTCGGCACGTCGGTCCGCTCGGAGGTGGTCTCCACGCCGCCGCGCTCCTCGAAGTAGTTCAACCCCTGGAGCCGGGACTTGCTGGCCTTCACCCGGACCATGTCATAGACCTCGCCCGGATGGACGGCCAGCTCGCGGCGCACGACGCGGTCGCGGGTCTTGACGTTGCCCTTGATCTCGATCTTCTCGACGAAGACCTTCTCGCGCTCGTCGATCGTGAACTTGATGTCGATCGTGCCGTCGGTGGTGTTGGCGCTCTTGGTCGCGAACACCTTGGTGTCGATGTAGCCGCGCGCTCCGTAGTAGTCCTCGATCAGGCCAATGGTCTTGGCCAGGGCGTCCGGCGTGAAGGTGGACCCGCTGGTCATCTGCTGCCGCTTGTTCCGGTCGTCGCGGTAGGTCAGCTTGTCGAATTCCGAACCCTCGAAGAGCTTGTTCCCCTCGTAGGTGATCTTGCCGACCTTGTATTGGCGGCCCTCGTCCACGACGAAGCGGAGGACCATCCGGTCGTCCTCGGGATACTCGAACTTGATCTCCTTGATCTGGAAATCGACGTAGCCCTCGGCCTGGTAGAACGCGGCCAGCTTCTCCTTGTCGTCCTCGAACTGCTCGTCCTTCAGCACGCCGCTGCCGGTGAGCCAGGACCACATCCACCAGCGGCGGGTCTTGATCGTCTTGCGGAGCTTCTTCTGCTCGAAGGCCTGCGCGCCGTCGAACTCCACGTCCACCAGCCGGATCTTGGGCGTCTCGGTGATCTCGAAGGTGACGCTGGCGCGGCCGGAATTGGGGTCGATGCTCGGCACGCCCTTGACCGTGGTCTTCTGGTAGCCGGCCTTCTGGTAGAGCTTCTGGATCTCCTGCGCGTCGGAGAAGAGCTTCCTCTCGCTCAGGGGCTCGCCCACCTTGGAGCTGACCTTCTTGAGGATCTTCTTGTCCTTATACTTCGTGTTCCCGGCGAACTTGATGGACGTGAGCGTGGGATTGCCCTGGACGACGTAGGTCAGCTTGACCGCGTTGCCACCGAGGTCCTCGGTGCCGACGCGGACGTTGTAGAAGAAGCCGGTGCCGTAGAGGGCGCGGATGTCGTCATCGACCGAGGCGGGGCGGTATTGGTCCCCCTCCTTCAGCCGGATGTTGGAGCGGATGACGGCCTCGCTGACCGTGGCAGGGCCGACGAAGGACACCTCGATCTTGGAGATGCTGATCTGGGGGAGATCCGACTGCGCGACGGCGTGCGTCGCGGCCAGCGCGAGCATCAACGCCGCCCACCGGGGAGGGTTCGGGTTGCGTTTCATCTTAGCCGCCCTGGGGGAGGTCTTCCGCGCTGATCTTGGCCGCATTCTCAAACCGGGTGAATTTCTTCAAAAACGTCATGCGCACGTCCCCCGTGGGACCGTTGCGCTGTTTGGCGATGAGCAGGTTGACCGGTATGACGTCGTTCTCGACACCGGCCTCTCCGTCGTCGTCCCGGCTTTTCGGTCGTCCCGGGTTCTCGGGGTCGGCCTTGTAGAGCAGACCCACGAGGTCGGCGTCCTGTTCAATCGCGCCGGACTCGCGGAGATCGGAGAGCTTGGGCTTGCGGTCCTTGTCCTTCTCGAACTCGCGGTTGAGCTGTCCGAGAACGATCACGGGAACCCGCAGTTCCTTCGCCAGAGCCTTGATGCCATTGGAGATGTCCGCGATCTCCTGCTGGCGGTTCTCGGCTCGGCGGGACGTTGAATGCAGCAATTGGAGGTAGTCAATGACTATCAGCCTCACGTGGTGCTGCTGCCACATCCGCCGCGCCTTGGCGCGCATCTGGAGGATGGAGAGTCCGCTGGTGTCGTCGATGTAGAGCGGCGCCGAAGCGAGCCGGCCGGCCCAGCTCGTCAGCTTGGCGAAGTCCGTCTCCGCCAGGAAACCGTCCTGGATGTTCCGCATGTTCACCCGCGAACAGGAGGAAAGCATGCGCATGACGAGCGACTCCGCCGTCATTTCCAGGCTGAACACGCCCACCGGGATCTTCTGCTCCACCGCCACGTGCTCCACGATGTTCATGGCGAAGGACGTCTTGCCCATCGAGGGACGCGCCGCGATCACCACCATGTCGCCCGGCTGGAGGCCGTTGGTCATCCGGTCCAGATCGAGGAACCCGGTCGGCACGCCCGTGGTCTGACCGGCGTGGGTGTAGTAGAACTGGATCTTCTCCACCGCCTTGTTCACCAGCTCCCTCATGCCGGGGGAACTGGTTGAAACGCGTTCCTGGCTGATCTGGAGGATGTCCTTCTCCACCTCGTCGATCAGCGCATCGACCGACTCCGTGTTCTCATAGGCCTTGGCCACGACGCCGGAACACACCTGGATGGTCCGCCGGAGCATGTATTTGTCCCAGACGACGGCGAGGTAGGTGCCGACCATCGCCGGGGACGCCACCTTGTCCGGCAATTCCGCCAGATAGCCGCGTCCGCCGACCGCCTCCAACTGGCCCCGGTCCTTCAGCCGCTGCTGGACCGTGATCAGGTCGACGTGCTCCTTCTTGTCATACATCTCCGTCAGGGTCTCGTAGAGCACCTGGTGGCGCACGTCGTAGAAGGCCATCGGGCCCGACTTCAGCTTCTCGATGCACTCGCCCATGCAGTCCTGCGCGGCGAGAAGGGCGCAACCCAGCACGGCCTGTTCGGCCTCCAAGGCGTGCGGCGGCAAGCGGTCGCCGTGCGAGACGTTGCCCGCGGGGGCGGCGCTGCGGCGCTTGCGCCGGAAGTCGGCCTTGTCGCGCGGCGCACCGCCGCTGTCGGTTCCATCGATCATGGG
>CBFGQE010000032.1:0-13245 GCA_965650815.1 uncultured bacterium | reverse complement strand
CTGCTCCAACCCGCCGTGAAGTGCCGGGGCCGCGAATACCTGCGCATCATCTACGGCCCGGAATACACCGCCCCGGAAAACTTGGACCGCCTGCGTTCGCGCGGACTCAACACGAAGCGTTCTCTCGCCCTGCGCGAATTCGCCCTCGGGGTCGAGGCCTTGGAACGCTTCGTCGCCCGCGATCCGCTCCGGCGCGTCCACGAATGCGTCTTCGGCGTGCTCGCCTTGGAGAGCGAGCCGGTCGATCCTCGGCTCTGACGTGAAAGCCACTTCGCCCCAATCCCGGTCGCCAATACTCCGGCGGTTCGACCTTCGGCTTTTCCGGCGCCGCTCCCTGCCCGTGCCCACGTGGCGCGGTTGGTTGCTCGTCGTTCTGGTGGGAATCGCCGGGGGCAATCTGCTCCTGCGCGGCGTCTATCCGTTCCTCGCCGTCGCGGAGAAGTTGCCGGCCAAGGTGCTGGTGCTGGAGGGCTGGAACCCCGATTCGGTCTATCAGGAGGCCATCGCCGAGTTCCGGCGCGGCGGCTACGAGAAGCTGCTGGTGACGGGCGGGCCGTTGGACAAGGGCTCGCCGCTCTCCGAATACAAGACCTACGCCGAGATGGGCGCGGCGACGCTGATCGGCTTCGGTCTCAAGCCCGTCGAAGTGCAGGCGGTGCCCGCTCCGCCCACCCGCCGCGACCGGACGTTCAATTCCGCCGTGGCCTTGGCCACCAGGCTCAAAGCCGAGGGAGCCCTGCCCGCCGAGATCAACCTCGTCTCGGTGGGGCCGCATTGCCGGCGCTCGCGGATGCTGTTCGAGAAGGCGCTGGGCGACGGGGTGAAGGTGGGCGTGATCCCGACGGAACCTAACGACTACGACCCGGCCCGTTGGTGGCGGTCCAGCGCGGGTTTCCGGACGGTGACGGGCGAAGCGATCGCGTATCTCTACGCGCGGTTCCTGTTCAAGCCGGAGGAGGAACGGTAGGCGGGAAGAAAATGTTTCTTGGCCGACTCAATGGCCAAGGCGACGAAAGCCGGGTTGAGGCACCCGCCCACAGGCCGTCCACCTCTTCATTTCCACGAAAACTGGAGCGTCACGAAGTCCGACTGGTCGTTGGGGGAACGGCGGATGAGGGCGTCGTAGCGGCGCTTGGTGCCGTTGTATTCGGCTTCGATCTCGATCTGGAAGGTGTGGCTGCGCACGTCGGCGTAGCGCGACATCATGGCGAGCATGTCCTGGCTGAACGCGCCCACGTTGCGCAGTTCGCCGATGTTGCGGAAGGGCTGGTCGTCTTCCGTGCCGGGCGTCCGGTCGGGGCCGTTGCGCCAATCGATGATCAACTGCGCGGTGTTCTCGTCCATCTCGGGGATGATCTGGAGCATGGTGAGGTCGGCGCGGTTGATGTTGAGCCGGCCGCCGGAGATGGCGGTGAAGAGATCCTTGAGGCCCACGGGATAGATCGATTCCTCGCCCGGGGCCCGACCGACGGGACGGGAACCGCCAGGCACGAAGCGGGACGCACCGATGCCGGAATAGGCGGGGCCCCAGAACATCTCGGGCGTGATGCCCTTGATCAGCTCCAGTTCGAAGATGTCGTCGATGAGCCCGTTCTTCGCCACGTAGGGAATGGGCTGGCTCATGTAGTAGTCGGTCTCGGCCCCGGCCAGGTGTTCGTTGTCGTCGGTGTCGATCCAGTCGAGGATCGAATCGACGATGGTGGGGAACTCGCCGGCATCGACGCCCATGAGGATGAGCGCCTGACGCAGGACGACGTCGTCGGCGAGGTTGATGTTAAACTTCGTCTCGTTGTCGATGACCTTGTAGGTGTAGCTGCCGCCGTTGATCTCGACGGGTTGGATGGCGAAGTCGGACAGGATGGAGTTGGTCGTGCCGAGGCCGCCGGCCCAGATCTGGTTGTTGGCTTCGTAGCCGGTTTCCTGGGCGATGCGCTCCTTCTGGCCAATGAGGAACTTGACGCGTTCCACGGCCGAGCGGGCGATCCATTCAAGGTCGGCGTCGTTGTTCACGTGGCGGGCGAGGCGCATCTCCACGCGCATCCGGTAGGCGAAGGCCCCGGCCACGACGGTGAGGATCATGACCACGAGCATCACCATCACGAGGGCGATGCCGCGCTGGCTCTTCCACCGGGGATGAGGGGTGAGGTTCATGGAAAACTACCGAGGACGAGGACCGCCGGGCTGAGGTCTTGGATTTCCAGGATTGCCCGGGTTAGGTCGTGGACCTCCGGGTTGTTGCACCCCCGGCCTACCTATGCCACCTCCTGGCCGTCGTCCCACCGCCACCGGCGCGGCCGACGGGCTCTGCATATCGGCCGTCACCGCCGTGGACGCGGGCGCGATGATCGAGGTCATCACGCGGACCTGTTCGCCGCGCCGGGCGTCGCCGAAGGCCAACGACACCTGGATCTGCTTGGGCATGTTGTTGGTCGGACCGGGTTCCGGCAGGAAAAACTCGGACTCCTGATCGTCCCAGAACTGGATCTCGAAGGCCGTCACGTCCGTGGCCAAGGGAATGACGTAGGGTTCGAACTGGTCGTTCGTGGCCAGCAACGGAGGGAACTGCGACATGTAGAGCCGGTTGCCTCCGGTCTTCTCGTCCGGTCCCACCCAGAAGGAAACGCGGCGCATGGCCTGCCCGCCGAAGATGCCGGAGCCGGGGAACGATTCGGGCAGGCGCGAGACGAGGCTGAGGTAGGAGAAGTCGCCGTCCATGCCCACATCGATCAGGTAGTTCGAGCTGGTGAAGCCCTGGTAGGTGGTGATCGCGTCCTCGATGCACTTCCGCGTCATGCGTTCGCGCTGGGCGTCGGCGGCGGCCTTGAGGCCCGAGTGGGTGGCTTTGCTGACGGAAGACCACGTGGTGTAGATGGCCGTGAGGACCATGGCGAAGATGCCGACGGCCATCAGCACCTCGACCATGGTGAAGGCGGCGGAGCGACGCTGGGGATCGAAGAGCTTCATCGGCGCAGGCCCAGACCGGGCGGGGTGGACTGAGGTTTATAGACCTCGACCTCGAGCTTGGATTCCTCCTGCCCGTTCTGGCCGATGACGAATTGGACCCGGAACAACCCGTTGGAACCGATCCAGACGATGTTCCGCTGCCATTCGTAGCCGGGGTAGAGATCGCCGAAGTCGCCGGACTCAACGCCTTCCTCCAGCATGTTGGTCAGGGAAAGCTGCGCGGCCAACATGCCGGCGTGGGGCGTCTGGATGGTCAGGGAACGGGCGGCGCGGAGGTTCTGGCTGACGAGCGACAGGATGGCGAACATGCACATCACGAAGATGGCCACGGCCATCATGACCTCGACCAAGGTGAAGGCGCCGCGCTCGTAACGGCGGGTGGAAGGGCGAAGCGGGCGTCGTCTCCCGGAACCCACCCCTGACCCCTCCCAGGAGGGGATAAGGCAGGGCGCTATCCGACCGCCGAACGCGCGTTTCCCATTCCCCTCCTGGGAGGGGTCAGGGGTGGGTTCAATGTAGGCAAAGAGCTTCATCGGATAACCTCCCAATCCGCCGTGCCGGTGATGACCTCCAAAACGATGGACCGGACTTCCATGCCGGAGGTGAAGACGACGCCGAACTGGTCGCTGGTGCCGTTGGGGTAGAACTTCACCTTCACCTGTTCGTATTCCGTGACCTCGTCGCCGTAGAGCAGCAGGCCCTCAAAGTCCACGCCGTCGGGCAACTGGCCGGAGAAGGCCGGGGCCTCGATCTTGGAGCCGGTCTCGGCGGTTTCCTCCGAGGCTCCGGAGCCGGCCACGGTGAAGGTCTTGTCGGCCGGGACGATGACGAGTTCCGCGGTCTTGCCGGAGATGATGGCGGCCGCGCGGGCGGCCGCGCAGGCGTCGAGCAGGTCGCTGGTGGCCTTGCGCATCCCCTCCTTGTTCATCGAGCGGAACATGCTGGGGATGCCGATGGAGAGGACGAGCGCCACGATGGCGATGACGATCATCATCTCGACCAGCGTGAAGGCGCGGAAAGGACGATTCGTGACGGAGGACGGGACCCACCCCTGACCCCTCCGAGGAGGGGATAGGGCAGGACGCTCCGCCGCCGAACAAGCCGCAACACCGATTCCCCTCCTGGTAGGGGTCAGGGGTGGGTTGCCCCGGCCAAGAAAAACCGTCGCTTCGACTGGAAGTTCTCCACGCATCAGCGGCCGATGGACGAGGTGATGGCGAACATGGCGGACAGCACGCTGTAGAGCAGCAGGCCAACGAAGAGCGCCATGATGACGATGATGACCGGCTGGATGAGGCTCATCATGACGCCGATCTGGGTCTTGAGCTCGTTCTCGTAGGTGTCGGCCACGTTGCCCAAGGCGGAGGGCACGTCGCCCGTTTCCTCGCCGATGCGGACCATGTCCACGAGGAGCTGGGGAAAGAGCTTCGAGCGCAGCAGCGGCTGGGAAAGCGTCTTGCCGTCCGTGACCTCCTCGCGGGCCTTGTTGATGGCCTCCTTGAGCAGGATGTTGGGCAGGACTTCCTCGGAGATCTTCAGCGCGGTGAGCACGGGCACGCCGTTCTTCAGGAGGGTGGAGAGCGTGCGGGAGAACTGGGCGTAGAGGTTCAGCTTCACCACCTTGCCCAGCACCGGGGCGCGCATCTTGAAGGCGTCGATGGAGCGCTTGCCGCCGGGCGTGGCGGCGTAGCGCACGAAGAGGATGCCGATCACGATGACGATGCCCACGAGCACCCACCAGTAGCTGCCCATGAACTTGCCGAAGCCGACGAGGATCTGCGTGGCCATCGGGAGCGGCACCTTCATGCCGTCGAAGATCTTCATGAAGTTCGGCAGCATGAAGGTCATGAAGAACACCATGATGCCGATGCCGAGCGTGAAGATGAACGCCGGGTAGATCATCGCGGAGGTGAACTTGGACTGGAGCTCGGCGAAGCGCACGTAGTGGTCGCCCATGCGGCGGAGCACGTCCACCAGCGCGCCGCTCTGCTCGCCGGCCTTCACCATGTTGATGAAGAGGTCGGAGAAGATGCCGCCCTGCTTGCGCATGGCCTCGGACAGGCCCTTGCCCTCGCTGACGTCCTGCTTGAGCTGCTTGCTGACCTCGCCGGGGATGCCCTTGGTCTCCAGGGAACCCATGCTGTTCAGCGCGCTGACCAGCGGCATGCCGGCATGGAGGAGATTGGCGAGCTGGTTCGCGTAGTTGCCCAGCTCGGCCAGCTTGGGTTTGCGGCGGCGCTTGTTCTTGAAGAGACCGGCAAAGGGCACCTGGGCGGCGGCCTTGGCCTCGTTGTTCCGGGCGGCCTTGGCGGCCGCGCCCTTCACGTCCGCCACGGAGACCGGGAACATCCCCAGCCGCTCGATCTGCAGGAGCACGGCCGAACGGTCGGCGGCTTCGAGGGCGCCCTCGACGACTTCTCCCGACCGGCGGCGGGCCTTGTAGCTGAACTGTGGCATGACGAACGCGACTGTATGATAACCGCACCGGCGGAAAAGTTGTATTCTCGCCCGGAACGCTGATCGAGACCCCGGAGTTCCCGCCCGGTTACGCCCGGTCCCTCTGGAAAACAGGAACGACCATCGCCGCCTGGATTCTCCCCCGCCCCGGCCGCAGCCTCCCGAGACGTTTTCCGGCGGGATGCTAGCCGAGATACGGGATGGTCAGCGGTCCCTGCGGCAGCACGGCCACACGGGCGCGGGGGCCGAGCGCCTGCAACCGCCGTTTCACTTCTCCTCCCACATCGGCGCACGGTTCCAGATGGCAGGCCCGCAGTCGGTCTTCGGACAAGCCGCCATGAACCAGCACGCGGGCGCGGCGCTGGATGAGCGCCTGGATCTGCGCCTGCCATTGTTCGGGGCGGGAGAATCCGGGCGTGGCCAACCGTGCGAGCAGTTCTTCTGGCCCGGAGACGCTCCGCAGCAATTCGTCGAACGGGCTGTTCGCCGGAACGCCTTCGCTCAGTTCCGCCACGAGGATGACCGTTCCCTGGTTCGCCACGATGCGCGACGCGGCGCTGAGTCCCTTCACGCCCTGATAGAGGTTCATGTCGAGCGGGTAGCCGCTGTTCGTCGTGACGACGATGTCGAACGGAGCGTCCACGCGCTGCATGGCCGACTTCTTGACGAACGCCGTGCCGACGCGGTGCGCCTGGACCAGATCGCCGGCGAAGACTCCGGTGATCCCGCGCTGGTGGTTCAGCGTGACGTTGCAGACGAAGCTGAAGCCGACGCGCAGCGCGATGTCGCGCAGCTCCTCCCAGAGCGGGTTGCCCTCGTTGATGCCAAAGGTCGCCTTGGGGCTGCCGATGTTTCGAGGCCCGTGGTTGCTCATCACCGTGCGCAACGCGGCGCAACCGGGCATGATCCCCTTGGGCCCGCCGCTGAACCCGGCGAAGAAATGCGGCTCTATGAAGCCGGTGATGATCCGCAGGTCCGCCTCGGCGATGTGCCGATTGATCAAGGCCGGGGTGCCGTCACCGGTGACGCCGAACTGGACCATCTCCGCCTCGTTCTCCGGCTCGTGGTTCACCACGCGGTAATTCGCGACCACGTCCGGCGTGAGCATTTGCTCCAGCTCGGCCTTGGTGTTCGGCCGGTGGGTCCCGAGTTGGTTGAGGAGGACGATGTTTTCGCGGGGCACCAGCGGCGCGAGGAACTCCAGCAACCAAGGGATGATCTTGTGGTTCGGCGTGGCCCGCGTGATGTCGGTGAAAGCGATGCAGACGCGAGAATCTTTCCGGACGAGCGTCCGCAACGGGCGACAGCCGATCGGCTGCTCCAGCGCCGCGAGAAAGGTGCCGCGTTCATCCGGCACGCGGGGAACATGGGACGGTTCGATGACCGTGGTGCGGTCGTCGGGAAAATCGACGTCGAGGTGGCCCCGGCCGTAGGCGAGAGAAAGACGCATCGCCCGGGGATACGGCAACCGGCCCGCCGGGGAAAGCCCCGCGCGGAAGCCAAATCGGGCCTCTTGAGATTGTGCGGCCTACTTCGTCTCCGCGATCAGACTGGCAAGCTGCACCTTCACGTGCTTCTCGTAGCAGTCGGGGCAGAAGCCGTGGCTGAAGCGCACGTCGGAGTGCTGGACGATGTATTGGTCCACCTGCTGCCAGTAGTTTTTGTCGTCACGGATCGACTTGCAGTAGCTGCAGATGGGCAGCAGGCGCTGGAGGCGTTTGACGTTGGTCATCGCCTCTTCCAGCTCCTCCACGCGTTTGCGGAGGTTCTCCTGGAGATTGAGGATGCGGGTGCCGACGTTCAGGCGGGCCCGGAGTTCCTCGATGTTGAAGGGCTTCTTGATGTAGTCGTCCGCTCCCGCGTCGAGTCCTTCCACGAGGTTGTTCGTGCCGTCCAGGCTCGTGAGCAGGATGACATAGACGCTGGAGGAGGCGGGAGAGGCGCGCAGGAGACGGCAGACGTCCGTGCCGTTCAGACCCGGCATCATCCAGTCGAGAATGGCGATGGTTGGAGCGTCGGCGGATTTCAGCTTGTCCCAGGCCTCGGCCCCGTCCTGGCAGACCGTCGTGTCATAGTGGTAACGCTCGAGCGCGAGCCGGAGGACCCGGCGCTCCACGGCGTTGTCGTCTGCCATCAGGATCTTCATTGCTGTTTGAAAAGTCGCAGCAGGTCGGGATTGGCCATCTCCAGCTCGCGCGTGATGAGCTCGGTGTCGCCTTCGCGGGTGGGCGCGTGGTGGCTGGGAACCGTCCCGGCCGCCACGGTAAGCCAGAAGGCGGAAGCGCCGCCAGCTTGGCCTGCCTGGGGGCAGACCGGCGATTCTTCCGTTACGGAAGCGTTGGCGGCGGAATCGTTTCCGCCGGGAGAGTTCAATCCACGGGCGCTCATGGGCCATCCAGGCTGTCCGGGGGCCACGCCGCCATCCTTGGCGGCGCCGGTCATCGACCACGTCTCGGCCTCCGGGACCAATCTGCATCCATTCATCGGCGCGTAGGGCGGTTGCCTGAGAAGGATTGAGCGGATTTTGCTCCATGCTTCGCCGATGTGGCCGCGACGCGTTGCGGCCGGGACACTTGGCAGCTGACAACGCGGCCGGAGAGCGCCCATCATCCGGCCCCATGTCGCCGTCGGCTTCCAGCGCCCAACCTTCCCCGGCCTCGCTTCCCGAGGACGCGGAGCTGGTGCGGCGCGCCCAGAACAACGACCTCGCCGCCTACGACGAGCTGATCCGCCGCTACCAGGAGCGGATCTACGGCACGGTTTACAACATGACCTCCAACCATGAGGACGCGAACGACCTCGTGCAGGAGACCTTCATCAAGGCCCACCGGGCACTGAAGACCTTCAAGGGCGACTCCAGCTTCTTCACCTGGCTCTACCGGATCGCGGTCAACAAGACGATCAACTACCTGAAGCAGCGCAAGAACCGCACCGGCATCAGCCTCAACGACCTCGACTTCAACGCCGAGAACGACCCCGACCTCGTGGCCCTCGTGTCCGACAAGACGCCGCAGCGCGACGCGGGCCTGTCGGAGCTGCAGGAGAAATTGAACGAGGCGATGATGAAGCTGTCAGAACAGCATCGGTTGGTCGTGACGCTGCACGACGTGCAGGGTCTGGCCCACGACGAAATCGCCAAAATCATGGACTGCAACGCAGGCACCGTTCGTTCCCGGCTGTTCTACGCCCGGCAGCAGCTGCAGGCCTACTTGTCGGACTACTTGAAATAGATTCACGGACCCATGAACGAAGAAGGACAGGACTTTGAACGGCTCCGCCGCGCGCTCTCCCTGAAACGCTACGAGACCCCGCCGCCGCGCTACTTCAACGAACTCCCCGGCAGGATCACCTCGAGGATCGCCTCCCCGGAGGCCGAGTCGAAGGAATCCTTCTGGGACCGCCTCCGCAGCGCGTTCACCGAACGGCCCGCGTTTGCCACCGGAGCGGGCATCGCCGCCGGTTGCGCCGTCCTGGCGGCGGTCGCGGTGCTTTCCACGGGCACCGGCCAGCCCACCGGTTCCGCCGGAGTCGCGCAACCGAACCCCGCATCCATCAATAATGCCGTGGCCGCCGTCCCGACGCGCCCGCCCGATTCGCTGGCGAACAGCAACGCGAACCCCGGCACGGAGCTCTTCCAGAACCTCCAGCCGCAGTCCGTGCCGGTCTCCCACCGGACCGAGCAGCGCTGAGCCCGACTGGCCCATCCAACGAAAAAGCAAAGGCCCGCCGGAATCGGCGGGCCTTTCGTTTGGGGGACGGATCGAACCGCGGCGGCGGTCAGAGCAACCGCCGCAGGACCACGGAATTGCCCGTGTCCCCGATGCTCACGAAGAGCTCTTCGCCGATGACGATGGCCTTCCACTCGGGACCGCCGGAAGTCATCTTCAGCAGGTAGCCCGAGTCGCCCTTGCTCCATTCCCCGCGCAGCGAAGGCTGGGGAATGATCGGCGGCGTGCCGGAAGGATCGCCCAGCTTGAGCACCGCCTTGTTGTCCGTCGTGATGACCATCTGCCCGTAGGGGAAGGTCGCCGCGACCCAGTTCTTGTAGGTCTGGAGATCGCGCGAGGTGATCTGGGGATTCTTCTTCTTATGCTCGGCCGCGCTCGCCTGGACGCTGACCACCCAGAGCCCGAGGATGCGCTCGTCGCTGTATTTCTCCGAGATGCCGGTCTGGAGATACTTCTTGAGGTCTTTCAGGTCCTCCAAAGGCAGCGCCGTCTGCAGGTCCAGGGCGATCTGCCGGTTGGTGACCACCACGGCCACCTTTTCGTTCTGCAGGATCTGCGAAAGCGGGGCGCTCTCCACCAGCATCCGCTGCACGTCCAGATCGGAGTCGATCTGCCGGAACTCGTCCCGGTCGAAGAACTCCAGCAGCTTCGGATAGCGCCTCAGGCGGTTGTTGAAGATGATGGTGTTGTTCGCGATCAGCCCGAAAATGTCCGCCGCCTCGTAGTAGGCCGCCGGGGCCGGATCGAACCCGGCCACCACGTTGCCCATCTTGACCGCGCGCAACTGGCTGCCGAGCGTGTTGGCCGTCTTGAAAACGAAGGGGGTCGAATCGCCCAGCGGCATCTGGAGCGTCGCGTAGCTGGCCACGTAGAACGGCACCATCAGCACGATGAAGTAGATCAACCCGTTGACCACGCCAACGCAGAGGCCCACCCGGGAGTTCATCCGCTCGAACATCGCCCGTTGCAGCTCCGTCGCGCGATACTTCAGCCAGTAGTCGATCTTGGTGAAGACCTGGTGGGCGCCGATCTTGAAGGCGACCAGCACGACGATGAAGGCGAGGATCGGCCCGGCAAAGACCTGGGAGAACGGGTGCTTGAAGCCGATGAATCCGAGCACCGGCTTGATCAGGTTCCCGATCGGCATGGCCAGCATGGCCGCCACCAAAAGTCCCGCCAGCGAAATGCTGGCCCGCACGGCTCCCCGGTTCCAGCCCGTCACGGCGGTCAAGCCGATCACAGCAAGGGCAACAATCCAGATGGTCATGCGCGGAAGCTAGGAAGGTGTGCGTCCAAAATCACGCGGAAAAATTTCGCGCCGACGATTTGTTCTCCTCCCGCTTCAAGGAACCGCTCGGCTGATGGCCCGGATCGCGGACCGATGGCGCTTCAATCAACGGGTCAGATGGAACAGCACGTCCGTCGCGCGGCGACGCCGCGCCGCGAGCCGCACCAGCGGCTCCTGCAAGGCGGGGACAAAGAGGCCGCGCTGGAGCCAACGGGCCACGCGCAGGCGCAGGGAGAAGGCCCGTTCCAGATCGAGGCCGACGACGCGCTTGGTCTCCGTCCAGGTGAAGTCGCACCGCGACCAGCGCAGCAGGGGCGTGCGGGCGAGAAGCGCGGATTCGAGGGCGATGGACATGCCGTTGCCCGTGACCGGCGGGATCATCGCCGCCGCGTCGCCGATGCGGCATTCGCGCGGATCGAAGTCGGGCGGCGTCGCGAAGTCCAAACCGGCCACGGCGGACTGGGACGCTTCATCGAAGCGGGCTCCGGCCAGGCGCATGTGCAGCGGGGTGCCAGGTTCGCCCCGCAGCCGGTCGGCCCAAGGGCGAGGGTCCGGCGCGTCGCTGCGGCTACGGAAGAGCCCGCAGACATTGATCCGGCCTTCCGCCAAACGGCACAGTCCCACATAGCCGTTCCTGGTTAGGTGCATCTCCAGGTCCGCGCCCAGCTCGATGCCGGTCGCGTGCGCCTTGAGGCCGAACCAGCGCCATCCCCCGGCGGTGGGCGAGGGGCGGCGTCCCGAGGCCAGGACCAATCCCGGGGAGGCTGCGTCGCCGGTCCAGCGTTCGCCCGCACGCAGTTCGCCCCCAGCGGCTACGAACGCCTCGGCCAAGAGCGCGTCCATCGTATGGCGCGACACGCAAAGCGCCGGCTCGGGCAAATCATGGGCTTCGCCGGAGAAGGTCGCGGAATGGAACGACGCCGTGGTGGCGGGCAACGCGCCGTGCGCGATCAGCCGTTCCTCCAGGCCGAGCGTCCGCAGCACCGCGCGGCCGCGACCGCTGATGAATTCGCCGCAAACCCGGTGGCGCGGATAGCGACCGGCTTCCCAGAGCGTCACCGGCACGCATTCCCGCCGGAGCGCGAGTCCGAGCGTCAATCCGGCCAAACCGCCGCCCACAATCGTCACCGGACGCCAAGAACGCACTGGAGCGGGACGGTTCATCGTTCGATGCGGCGCGCCACGAAGCGGTGGCTGAAAAGCCCGGCGGAGGTTTCAGACAGTTGCCAATGCGAAGGCTCCGGCCAGCGCCGAGACAGGTAGGAGCCGTTGAAGCCGGCGACGACGCTGATGCGGGCGTCGTTTCTCGTCACCGAGTTGCAGCCGATGAGGCGCAGCATCCGGCAGCCGAAGAGCGGCCAACGCCCGCGCCGGGGATCGAGCGACACGAAACAGCGGGTGCGGCCGGCCGCCGCGCGGAGGAGTCGGCGCAGGGCGTCGTCCCGGAAGTGATGCAGGAAGAGGTTCGCCAGAATGGCGTCGGCCTGGATCGACGAATTCTCCAACCACTCGAAGACATCGGCCGTGGCCGTCTCGGGGGACCAACCGGCGGCGCGGAAACCGGCCAGCGTTTCAGGCGCGGCCACCGGATGCTGGTCCAGCAAGACGATGCGGCCTCCGCCCGGCGGAGGGGGCAAGTGGCGGACAATCTTGAGCGCGAGCGTCGCGTCGCCGCAGCCGAGCTCGACCAGGGTGCGGATCGGGGCGTTTTCCGAAACGGCGCGGGCGAGGAACCCGGCGCTGTTCATCCACCAGTTGATGCGGCGGAGATCACGGCGGCAATGGATCGCGACCGGATCATCCGGCGGCAACGAATCGAGCAGCTCGGGCTGGACGTCACGGGTCATGTCACTCCGCCTCCAGCAAGGCCCCGTGGCAACTGAACCCCGCGCCGAAACTCGACATCCACCAGTGCCCGGACGGCGCTCCGGCGCGCAGGGTGGCGTCGAGCACGAAGAGCACGCAGGGGCTGCTGATGTTGCCGTGGACGCGGAGCACCTCCGCGCTGTGGCGCACGTCGTCGTCCGAGAGAGCCAACCGGGCTTTCAGCGCGGTCAACACGTCGCGTCCGCCCGCGTGCCAGAGCCAGGCGCGGATCTGGTCGCGAGCCAGCCCGAACTTCGCCAGCACGTCGGCCAGCACCTCTTCGGCGGCGTAGGCGGCGAGTTCGGGCACCGAAGGACGGAGAATGTTCCGCAGCAACCCGCCCCGGTGCTCGAAGCGCAGTTCGTCGCGCAGCTCCGGCTTCAGCACGGTGGCGGATTCCTTCCAACGGACCGGGCGATGGGTTCCGGGCGTGGAAGAAACGACAGCGGCGCCCGCTCCATCCCCGAAGAGGCACGCGCTGATCAGGACCCCGGGATCGTCGTCCAGATACATCGCCGCCGAACAGACCTCGACACAGACGGAGACGACACGGCGTGCGTGGCCGGCATCCACCAGGGCGGCGGCGGCGCGCAGATTGGGCAAGGCCGCCCCGCAACCCTGGCCAACGAGATCGAGGCAGAGCGTGCCGGCACGGAGCCCGAGCCGTTCGGAGACATAGCTGGTCAGGCCGGGGCAGAGGTAGCCCGTGCAAGTGCTGATGAGGAGGGCATCGACTTCGCCGGTCGCAAGGCGGGCCTGCTCCAGGGCACGGCGGACGGCTTCTTCGGCCAGCGCCGGAGCATGGTGGGTGAAGCGGCGCTGGAGCGTATCGGGATCGATGGCGAAGGCCTCCGCGAGATCCTCGAACACCAGGTGCCGGGTCTCGATGCCGTTGTCGGCGTTGAGCACCTTGCGGAGGATGGCCTGGCTGCGTGCCGTCAG
>CBFGQE010000031.1:0-13246 GCA_965650815.1 uncultured bacterium | reverse complement strand
CCAGCGGTCCGTCTCATTGACCGCGTAGAGATGGCGGCCGTCGGGGTGCACGGCGAGAAAACTGGGACTGGTCGCCTTGGCCGCGAGCTTGGGCTCCTCCGCTTTGCCCGTTTCGGCGTCGAACTTCGCCACGTAGATCCCCTCGCTCTTGGTCCCGGTGTAGGTGCCGAAGTAGGCATGGAACTGTGCGGCGGAAGCATTCATGGCGGCGACGAAAATGCCGAGGGAGCCGAGGACGGACGAGCATCGGGGCGACATGGCGGCACGATGCGCGGCGGGCGCGCGGCGACGAAAGAAGATTCTTCCCGGCCCGGCCGACAACAACGCGCTTGGCAACCGCCTCTCACCGCCTAGCTTCAACCGCATGAAGCGCTGTCTCCCCCTCTTCGTCGCCGGGCTCTCGCTCGCCGTCCTTGCCGGTTGCGGCGGCGAGTCCTCCACCCCGGATTCCGCATCGGCCACGAACAGCTCCGGAGGCAACCCCGTCGCCGCGCCGGTCGATTACCTCGGCGCGGTCGCGAAGGGCCAGCAATCCGCCATCAAGACGATCGACACCGCGCAGCTCAAGCAGGCCATCCAGAACTTCCAGATCGCGGAGGACCGGTTGCCCGCCTCGCTCGACGAGCTCGTGGCAAAGGGATACCTGCGCGAGATTCCGGCGGCGCCGAACGGCATGAAGATCCAATACGATCCGAAAACCGGCGCCGTCGCGGTCGTCAAAATGTAGTCCCCGGTTTCGGGGGTGCAGAATCCCGCCGCCGATGCACAACGTTCCCGGCCATGCCAGCTCCAGTCCCGCCACGCCCCGGTCGGCGTCACCGATGAAGTCGAAGCACCTCAACATCCTTTTGGTGGAGGACAACGCCGCCGACGCGCTCTTCATGCAGCAGATGCTCGGCGGCAGCCGTCTGGCCACGTTCAGCATCTCGCGCACGGATTCGCTCAAGGAAGCCATCCGCCTCGTCCAGCAGACGCCGCCCCACCTCATCCTCCTCGATCTCCAGCTCGTGGACGAACAGGGCCTCTCCACCCTGGAGAAGATCCACGCCGTGGCCGACGACATCCCGATCATCGTCACCAGCGGCCACGACGACGAGGAGACCGCCGTGCAGGCCGTGCAGGCCGGGGCCCAGGACTATTTGGTGAAGGGCAAGCTCGACCGTGGCCTGCTCGTCCGGGCCGTGCTCCACGCCGCCGAACGCGCCGAATCCCGCGCCAAGCTCCGCCATGCCGAGGAGACGTATCGCGGCATCTACGAGAACGCCGTCGAGGGCATCTTCCAGACCACGGCCGACGGCCATTACCTCAGCGCAAACCCCGCCCTCGCGCGCATCTACGGCTACGAGTCGTCCGAGGAGCTGATGCACCAGGTCTCCGACATCGGACGGATGCTCTACGTGGAGCCCGGCCGCCGCGACGAGTTCGTCCGCATCATGGAGGAGAAGGGCGTCGTCAGCGCCTTCGAGTCCCAGATCCGCCGCAAGAACGGAGAGATCATCTGGATCGCCGAGAACGTCCGCGCCGTGCGCGACAAGAACGGCCGCCTCCGCTTCTTCGAGGGCACGGTCGAGGACGTCACCGAACGCCACCGCGCCGAGGAGAAGCTCGCCCACTCCGAGGCCCTCTACCATTCGCTGGTGGACGCCATCGAGCAGGCCATCTTCCGCAAGGATCTCCAGGGCCGGTTCACCTTCGGCAACCAGCGTTTCTGCGAGTCCCTCGACAAGACGCTCGACGAGATCGTGGGCAAGACCGACTGGGACTTCTTCGCCCCGGAGATGGCGGCGAAATACCAGGCCGACGACCGCGGCGTGATGACCACGGGCAAGAACTTCGAGACGATCGAGGAATACCGCCCGCCCAAGCGCCCCGGCGAGATCCGCTACGTCCATGTCCTCAAGACGCCGCTGCGCAACCCCTCCGGCGAGATCATCGGCCTCCAGGGCCTCTTCTGGGACATCACCGAAAAGAAGGAGGCGGAGGAACGCGAGCGCTTGGCGAACGAAGCCCTCGCCCGCAGCCGGGAGGAGCTCCGCAAGAAGAACGAGCTGATGGAGGAGGAGCTCAAGATGGCCAACGAAATCCAGCTGGCCATGCTGCCCCAGACTTTCCCCTCATTCCCGCCCCACGTTGACCCGGCCAAGAGCCTGCTCCGCTTCCACCGGCACTACACGCCGACCGGCGCGGTCGGCGGCGACTTCTTCAGCGTGCTGCCCTTGGGCGACCGTGTCGCGGGACTGTTCATCTGCGACGTCATGGGCCACGGCGTCCGTTCGGCCCTCGTGACCGCGATGATCCGCGCCCTCGTCGAAGAACTGCGCTCCGTCTCGACCGACCCCGCCGCGCTCCTCATGCGCCTCAATGGAGACCTCCGGAACATCCTCAGGCAAACCGGCTCCCCTCTCTTCACCACCGCCTTCTACGCCGTGGCCGATCTGGACCGCAACGTCCTGCTCTACGCCAACGCCGGCCATCCGAAACCCTTCATCCTGAACCGCGCCAAGGGCACCGCCGAACGCCTCCGCAGCGCCGACGGCAAACGTCGCCCCGCGCTCGGACTTTTCGCCGACGCGAACTACCAGACCTTCGAGCGTCCTTTGGAGCCGGGCGACATGCTGCTGGCCTTCACGGACGGCGTGTTCGAGGTCGAAGGCCCGGACGAAACGCAGTTCACCCAGGAGATGCTGCTCGACATCGCCCGCCGCAACGCCGGGCTCGGCATCCAGGGACTGATCGAAGCGGTGCTCGGCGAGATCCGCGCCTTCACCGCCCAGACCACCTTCGCCGACGACATCTGCCTCGTCGGTTTCGAGGTCGCCGATCCCGCCAAGGAGGTCTGAGCGGTCTGGCCGCCGCCTGGACAAGGGCGGGATGCGGTGCTTCGTTGCGCCCGACAAAGGCCATGCCATGAAGCGGTCCGTTCCCACGCTTCCCCCATCCCTTCCCCGCCGCGTTTCCTTGGAAGACCGCATCCGCCGGCTCGTATCCCACCACCGCGCGCGCCTTCGCCGAGGAGTCGATCCCGGCACACCCGGCCCCGGCCCGATGCCCGGTGCTCGCCACGACTAGACGCGCCCTCCCCGAATCCTTCCGAGCATTACCGAGGTGTAATGCTCCGGAAAGTTCCCCGAAAGGCTCCTGCTGTCAGTTCTTCCAAGAGCTGGACAACAGCCACAGCAACCAGAGGAACAACAACATGAACAGGATTAGCCAGAGATTCTTGGGGGCGTTCGCGGTCACGACCCTGGCCGGGACGCTCATCGCCGGCGGTCTCGCCGCCACCGCTTCAAACCAGCGCGAAAACGCCAAGCCCGGGGTCGAGATCATCGAGCGCGTCGCGCCTTCGCCCCTCCAGTCCTTCGCGCCCGTCGTGAAGCTCGTCGCGCCGTCCGTCGCGCAGATCACCACCCTCGCCACGACGAAGACCACGGACTTCCGGGAGGACATGATGCAGAATCCCATGTTCCGCTTCTTCTACGGCCCGGGCGCGGAAGGCATGCCCGGGCGGGTGCCCCGTTCCCAGGTCCAGAAAGGAGCCGGCTCGGCCGTGATCGTCAGCAAGGACGGTTATCTCCTCACCAACAACCACGTGGTGGACGGGGCCGACAAGGTCCAGGTCAAGCTCCACGATGGCCGCGAATTCGAGGCCAAGGTCGTCGGCCGCGATCCGCAGACCGATGTGGCCGTGATCAAGATCGACGCCGATGGCCTCCCCGCCATCGCCGTGGCCAACAGCGACCTCGTTGAGGTCGGCGACCTGGTCCTCGCCGTCGGCAATCCCTTCAACATCGGGCAGACCGTCACCTCGGGCATCGTCAGCGCCAAGGGCCGGGCCACCTTGGGTCTCGACTACGAAGACTTCATCCAGACCGATGCCGCGATCAACAAGGGCAACTCCGGCGGCGCGCTGGTCGATTCCCAGGGGCGCCTGATCGGCATCAACACGGCGATCCTGAGCGCCTCGGGCGGCAACCAGGGCATCGGCTTCGCCATCCCGGTCAACCTCGCCCGCAGCGTGATGGACGATCTCGTGAAGGATGGCCGCGTCACCCGCAGCTACATCGGCGTGCTCATCCAGGATCTGACGCCCGCGCTCGCCAAGCAGTTCGAGCTCAAGGAAGCCAAGGGCGCGCTCGTGGGCGAGGTGAAGGCCGGCGGGCCCGCCGCCAATGCCGGCATCGAATCCGGCGACGTGATCGTCGAGTTCGCCGGCAAGGAAGTGACCGATAGCCGCCACCTGAAGTTCACCGTCGCCGCCGAGAAACCCGGCTCCACCGTCCCGGTAAAGGTCATCCGCGACGGCAAGGCCAAGACACTCAAGCTCAAGCTGCAGGAGCTCGATGCCTCCAAGGATCTGGCCGGGGCTTTCCACGACCAGGGCACGCTCAACGGCGTGACCGTCGGCGATCTCGACGCCCGCACCCGTCGGCAATTCGGCGTGCCCAGCGGCATCGAGGGCGTGGTGGTCACCGAAGTGGAACCCGATAGTCCGGCCTACGAGCGCGGGCTCCGCCCCGGCGATGTCATCCTCGAAATCAACCGGAAGGAGGTGAAGAGCGCCGACGAGGCCGTCGCCCTGACCGAAAAGCCGGAGAACAAAACCACTCTGCTCCGGGTCTGGAGCAAGAACGGCAGCCGCTACATCGTCGTGGACGAGTCCGAAACGAATTGATCCCGTTGCCAAAACCGCACGCCCGCCGATCCTGGGGTCGGCGGGCCTTTCTTTTTTGCCCGGATCGGTCATCACGAACCGGTGCATGTCCATCTCAACGGCCGCATCGTTCCCGAAGACCAAGCCCTCGTGCCCGTCACGGATCGCGGCCTGCTCTACGGCGACGGGCTCTTCGAGACCGTCCTCGTCGTGAACGGCAAACCGTTCCGCTGGACCCAGCACCTTCGCCGCCTCCGCCGAGGCGCCGAGTTCCTCGGCATCCGCCCGCCAATGACCGACGACGACCTGGGCCGCGCGCTCGCTTCCCTCCTCCGGGCCAATTCCCTGACCGACGCCGTCGTCCGCATCACGCTGACCCGAGGCTCCGGTCCCCGGGGCTATTCACCGAAAGGCGCCGACCGGCCCACGCTCATCATCACCTGCCACCCGTTGTCTCCGGACCGCTCACCGGCTGTGGCGCCCCGCTGGAATCTGATTACCTCCTCCCTGCGCGTCGCGACGGGCGATCCCCTGCTGAACCTCAAGACCGCCAACAAGCTCCCGAACATCCTGGCCCGGGCCGAGGCCGAGGCTCACGGAGCCGACGAAGCGCTCCTGCTGAACACCAGCGGCCATGTCGTTGAAGCCGCGTCCGCCAATCTCTTCTGGATCGACCACGGCACCATTCACACCCCGCCGCTCGACGACGGAGCGCTTGAAGGCGTCACCCGGGAACTCGTCCTGGAAATCTGCCGAAGCCTCGGCCTGCCCACCGCCCTGCGACACACGACACCCCTGGCCTTGCGGGAGACGGAAGCCGTGTTTCTGACCCTGAGCACCCAGGGCATCGTCGAAGCCGCCACTCTCGATGGCCAGAGCCTGGCCAGTTCGCCGCTCACCCGGCGCATCGCCGAATCCCTCCAGCTCCAGATCCTCGTGGAATGCTGACGGCACCAAAGTGTCGCTCTTCCGCAGCCGAACAACGGAGCAACAGGAAAAGCGAAATTGTAGGAGCCGAAAGTCCGCATGCCCTTGGCCCAACTGCGCTCGTCTTTTTACAGGTGCCACATCCTCTCCCGCTTGCGCGGATGTGCGGCAGCGAACCTTTCCCGAGACTAAGGTCGGCATCTCCGGTTCCGTCGCCTTCTCCACCTTTCCCCTTGAGCGTCCCCCTGCCCCGCCGCGATGTTCACCCGACGATGGCCGAACGCATGATTTCCGACGTGTTGACCAAGCCTGATGCCGCGCTCGAACAGACGCTGCGTCCGGCGGCGTTCACCGACTTCACCGGCCAGGCCAAGGTCAAGGAACGCCTCGAGATCGCCGTCACCGCCGCCAAGCAGCGCAGCGAGGCCATCGACCACATCCTGCTCAGCGGCCCGCCCGGCCTGGGCAAAACCACCATCGCCAACATCATCGCCAAGGCGATGGGCACGAGCCTCAAGGCCACCAGCGGCCCGACCATCGAGAAGGCCGGGGATCTCGCCGGGTTGCTGACCAATCTGGAGGAGGGCGACGTGCTCTTCATCGACGAGATCCACCGTCTCCAAAAGACCATCGAGGAATACCTCTATCCCGCGATGGAGGACTTCAAGCTCGACATCATCATCGACCAGGGCCCGAACGCCCGCACCGTCCGCCTCAATCTCCCGCGCTTCACCCTGATCGGCGCGACCACGCGCAGCGGCCTGTTGTCCGCACCGTTGCTGACGCGCTTCGGCATCAAGGAACGCCTCGACTACTACGACAGCGCGCAGCTCCAGAAGATCGTCCTGCGCGCCGCGAACCTGCTGAAGGTGGAGACGGATCCGGCCGGCGCGTTGGAGATCGCCCGTCGTAGCCGCGGCACGCCGCGCATTTCCGGAAACCTCCTTCGCCGCGTGCGCGACTACGCCCAGGTGCGGGGCGACGGCCGCATCACCGCCGAGTTGGCGGACAAGGCACTGGCGATCCTGGAGATCGACCAGGACGGGCTCGACGAAATGGACAAGCGCATCCTGGAGGCGATCATCGCGAAGTTCGGCGGCGGCCCGGTCGGCGTGAATTCCTTGGCCGTGGCCGTGGGCGAAGAACCCGACACCATCGAGGAAGTCTATGAGCCCTACCTGATCATGGAGGGCTACCTGAACCGCACGCCGCAGGGCCGCATCGCCACGGAGAAAAGTTTCCAGAAGCTGGGATTGAAGGCCGTCAGTGGACGGCAGCCGGGACTGCTGTGAACCGCTCCTCGGGAAAACCACGAAGGAACACGAAGGAACACGAATCCTTCGGGCCAAGCTTCCAGCATGAGCAGACCGATGCGGACAATCGGTCGTCTGGATTGCCCGCAGACAAAGCGGATCACGCAGAACGGTTTCCGGCGCGGCCCAGCGTCTTCCGCGTTCTCCGTGGGCTCATCGCATCCCTCCGCATTCGTGTTGTTTCGTGTCCATTCGTGGTCGCTCTCTGATTTTCCAAATTCATGCCCGGACTTTTCATCACCTTTGAAGGCAACGAAGGCAGCGGCAAATCGACCCAGATCCAGCTCTTGGCCGACCGTATCGCCGCGCTGGGCCGCAAGGTCGTCCGTCTCCGCGAACCCGGCGGCACGAAGCTCGGCGAGGAAATCCGCCACCTGCTCAAGCACAGCGCCGCCGGCGACGGCATGTCGCCCGAGGCCGAGCTGCTCTTGATGAACGCCAGCCGCGCCCAGCTCGTGCGCGAAGTCATCCGTCCCGCCTTGGCCGAAGGCGCCGTCGTGCTCTGCGACCGGTTCCACGACTCCACCGTGGTTTATCAGGGCCACGGACGCGGGCTGGATCTGAAGCAGGTTCGGCAGGTGCTGGACATCGCCATCGGGTCCACCGTGCCCAGCCTGACGCTGTTCCTCGACGTGCCGCTCGCGGTCAGTGAGGAGCGGCGTCGCCTGCGCGGCGCGGGGCAACCGGTGAAGGACCGCTTCGAGGAAGCCGACCGCGCCTTCTTCGAGCGGATCGACGCGGGCTATCGGCAACTGGCCTGGTCCGAACCCGCCCGCTTCCGCCTCGTCGATGCGACGCGTCCCGTCGAGGAAGTCGCCGAAGCCGTCTGGAAAGCGGTCGAGCCGCTGTTCCAAAAGGAATGACGGCTTGAGCCGGACGATTCCCCAGTTGCATCCGCGCATTGATCTTTTCCGCCGCTGCGGCAGCGTTTTCCCCGCCATGCCGCACCAGTCGCTCAGAGGCCAGTTCCTGCTCGATGGCGGCGAGCTCGCGGGTTCGTGCTTCCACCGGTCCGTGGTGCTCGTCTGCGAACACACGCCCGAAGGCGCCTTCGGCCTGGTGATCAATCGCCCGGAAGGCCGCAAGGTCGGAGACGTGCTGGCGGGCCTGCTCCCCGATTCCCTCAAGACCGCCACGCTCTTCAACGGCGGCCCGGTCGATCCTTCCGCCCTGACCTATCTCCACACCGACGCGCTCCTGCTCAGCCCGAACGTGATGCCCGGCCTTTCCCGGGGACATTCGCATGAGGAATTGCTGGAGCTCGCCTCCGCCTGGTCGCCCAGCCAGCAGGTCAAAGTCTTCGCCGGCTACGCCGGTTGGTCGGCCGGGCAGCTCGACGCCGAGATGCGCCGCAAGGCTTGGCTCACCCATCCCGCGTCGTTGGATCTCGTCTTCCATCCTGAACCGTCCCGGATCTGGCGGCTCGTCCTCGGCACGAAGGGCCCGCGCTACCGGCTGCTGGCCGATTCGCCGGACGACCCGGCCGTGAACTGAAAATGCCGCGCTACGAATTCGAGCTGAGCATCGGGCCGGAACGCTGCCTCGACTACTACCGGGGCCTCATCCAGCAGGTCATCGTCCGCGCCACGACCGGACAGACCGTCCAGTTCCCCGCCAATCGACTGCAACGCTTCGTCACCGCCGACGGCGTCCACGGCCGCTTCGTCCTCGTCTGCGACGACCAGCACCGCTGCGTGGAGCTGCAACGGGTGGATTGAAGGAACCTCAAAGCTCGGAGCCCGCTTCATGACAGGCGGCAGGAGCGCGGATCTCCCGCAGTTCCTCCCCCGGAATCGGGGGCCGGTTCGGACAGGGACGACGCTTGCGGATTTCCCGGCGGCGGCTTGAGTTGATCCGCCTTCCCATGAAGCCGTTTGGAACACGCCTGATCGTCCTGTTCGTCTGCCTCGTCGCGGGCGCGGCAGAGGCGGCCGAGCCTCCGCCGAAGGCGATGGCGGCGTTTCTCCAGGAGCATTGCTTCGACTGCCACGATTCGGTCTCGAAGGAAGGCGGCCTTGACCTGACCGCAGCGGATTTCGATCTCGCTTCGCCCCGCAACCGCACGCTCTGGGTCACGCTCCATGACAAGGTCGCGGCGGGCGAGATGCCGCCGCCCAAGAAGAAGAGCCAACCCAAGGCGGAGGAACGCGGCTCGTTCACCAATCGTTTGGCCGCCGCTCTGGTCTCGTTCGAGCGCAGGGAGACTTCTCGCGAAGGCCGCGCGGTCCAGCGGCGGCTGAACCGCTACGAATACGAGGACACGCTGCGCGACCTCCTCTCGCTGCCGTATCTCCAAGTGAAGGACTTTCTGCCCGAGGACACCGTTGCCGAGGGCTTCAACAAAGTGGGCGGGGCGCTCGATGTCTCGCACGTGCAGTTGGCGCGGTATCTTTCGGCGGCGGACTTTGCCCTCCGCCAAGCGATGGCTCCGCGTGTGGAAAAGCCCACCACCACGACCAACCGCTTTTACGCCTGGGACCAGGGCGAGTTCTTCGGCGCGGTCAAGCTGGAAGGTCCCAAGGATCGTCGCACCTGGCCGATGATCGGCTGGGATCTCCAGCGCGACCTGACGGAGGCGCAGAGCCCGCAACGCCCGCCGGACGACCGGCCGATGGAGCGCCGCAACCGCGAGGCGATGGGCGTGGTGGTCAGCACCTACGAGCCAACCGAGATCCGTTTCGGGCGTTTCCGCGCGCCGGTTTCCGGACGATACCGGCTGCGTTTGTCCGGCTACAGCTTCTGGATCGATCCCAAGTTCACCGCCGTCTCCAAGGGCCGTCGCTCGGAGCCGGTGACGCTGTATTCCGACACGGAGCCGAGGATCTTGCGGAAGCTCGGCAGCTTCGACTTCGGCATCGAGCCGACCGTGGCCGAGCTGGACGTGTGGTTGTTGGCCGGAGAAACGATCCGGCCCGACGCCGCGCGGTTGCACCGGTCGCGTCCGCCCGATCATCGCAACCCGCTCACGACGCCCGAAGGCACGCCCGGCGTCGCCTTCCAGTGGATGGAGGTGGAAGGGCCATTGATCGAGCAATGGCCTCCGGCCGGACACCAACTGCTCTTCGGAGATCTGCCCGTGACGAACGATCCGAAGGCTCGGGGCGTGGCCGTTCAGCCGACCGATCCGGCGAAGGACTCGGCGCGGTTGCTGCGGAACTTCCTCGTCCGCGCCTATCGCGTTCCTCCGAAGGAATCGGACGTGGCGCGTTTCCAGGGCGTGATCGACCGCGCCTTGGCGGCCGGGCACGGCTTCACCGAGGCGATGCTCGCGGGCTACACGGCGGTGCTGAGTTCGCCGGGCTTCCTCTATCTCCAGGAACACGGCCCAGGACGGTTGAATGACCGGGCTCTCGCCGAACGCCTCTCCTATTTCCTGATCAATGCCGCGCCCGACGCCGAGCTCCTGGAGATCGCGCGCCGCCAGCTCCTGCATCGGCCCGAAGTGCTGCGTTCGCAGACCGAGCGGCTGTTGGACGATCCCCGGTCGCTGCGCTTCGTCCGCTCGTTCCTCGACTACTGGCTCGACCTTCGTGTGATCGCCGACACCGCGCCCGACACCGAGCTGTATCCCGACTACCAGCTCGACGATCTGTTGGTGGAATCGATGGGCGACGAAACCCGCGCCTTCTTCGGCGAACTGCTCCGGCACGATCTCGGCGCGGTGAACCTGGTGAAGTCAGACTTCGCGCTGGTCAACGAACGGCTCGCCCGGCTCTACGACCTTCCCGACGTCGAAGGCGTCGCTCTGCGCAAAGTCCCGCTCCCGTCGGACAGTGTGCGCGGCGGCCTGCTCACGCAGGGCAGCGTGCTCAAGGTCACGGCCAACGGCACGACTACTTCGCCCGTCATTCGCGGCACCTGGATCATGGGACGCATTCTGGGCAAGCCGCCGTCTCCGCCGCCGCCCAGCATCCCCGCCGTGGAGCCGGACATTCGCGGCGCGACCACGATCCGCGAACAGCTCGCCAAGCACCGTTCGCAGGAGACCTGCAACGCCTGCCATCGCCACATCGATCCGGCGGGCTTCGCGCTGGAGAACTTCGACGTCATGGGCGGTTGGCGCGACCGCTACCGTTCCGTCGGTGCGGGCGATCCGGTGAAGGGCGTGGGCCACAACGGCGTGCTCTACCGCTTCGGCCTCGCCCAGCCGGTCGATGCCGCGGGCGAATTGCCGGACGGCCGGAAGTTCGCCGACATCCGCGAGCTGAAAAGGCTCTTGGCGAACGATCCCGACCAACTCGCGCGCAATCTCGTTCGCCAGCTCGCCGTCTATGCCACCGGTGCGCCGATCCGGTTCTCCGACCGGGCGGAGATCGAAAGAATCCTGGAAAAATTCCGAAGTGAAGGCCACGGCGTGCGGTCATTGATCCATGGCCTTGTGCAGAGCGACCTGTTCCTGAACAAATAACCCGACACCCGCCATGAAGACTCCCGCTTCCGCCGTCGCCGCCCCGTTCATCGCCACCGGCCGGGGCATCTCGCGCCGCCACTTCCTGCGCGGCGCGGGCATCGCGCTCGCCCTGCCGATGCTGGACTCGATGATTCCCGTCTTCGCCAGCCCGACGGCCAAGGTGTCGCTGCCGTCGGCGGATGGAACCCCGCGCCGGATGCTCGCCATCTGCAACAATCTCGGCCTGGTGCCCGAGCAGTTCTTCCCGCAGGCGACCGGCCGCGACTACGCGCTCTCGCCCTACCTGGAGCTGCTGCGCGCGCACCGGAACGACTTCACCGTCTTCAGCGGCGTGTCGCATCCCGATGTCGATGGCGGCCACCCGGCCGACAACTGCTTCCTCACCGCCGCGCCGCATCCCGGCCGGGGCGGGTTCCGCAACACCATCTCCCTCGACCAATACATCGCCGAACGCATCGGCCATCTCACGCGCCTCCCGTCGCTCAACCTCGGCGTGAACGTCGAGCAAGGGATGCGCAGCCTTTCGTGGACCGGCTCCGGCGTCTTGATCCCGTGCGAGGAGAAGGCTTCGGATGTCTTCCGCCGCCTCTTCGTCCAGGGTTCCGAGGCCGACATGGAGCAGCAGGTGCGGAAGTTCGAGCTGGGCGAAAGCATCCTCGACGCCGTGGCCGATCAGGCCAAGAGCCTCCAGCGCCGCGTCGGCAGCCACGACCGCGAACGGCTCGACCAGTATTTCACCAGCGTCCGCGAGCTGGAGCAGCGCATGAAGATGTCGCGCGAATGGGAGCGGAAGCCCAAGCCCACCGTCTCGGCCGGCGTGCCGCTCGATCCCGCCAGCCCCCGCGAATACATGGAAAAGGTCCGCCTGATGTATGACCTCGCGCGCCTCGCCTTCGAGACCGATTCCACCCGCTCCGTCGCGCTGCTGCTCGACAGCGTGAATTCCCCCGCGCTCGATTTCGACGGCACCAGCACCAGCGGCGGCTACCACGACCTCTCCCACCACGGCCTGTCCAAGGAAAAGCTCACCCAGCTCAAGGCCATCGACGAATGGCACATGAAGCTCCTGGGCAATCTCTTCTCCGAGCTGAAGGCCGTGCGCGAAGGCGACGCCACGCTGCTGGACCGCACCATGATCCTCTACGGCTCCAATCTCGGAAACGCCAACACCCACGTGACCACGAACCTGCCGGTGATCTTCGCCGGCGGCGGCTTCAAGCACGGCCAGCACCTCGCCTTCGACCGGGAACGGAACTATCCGCTGCCGAATCTCTTCGTCTCCATGCTCCAGCGGATGGGCCTGGAGACCGACAAGTTCGCCTCCGCCACCGGCACGATGCGCGGGCTGGAATTCGCCTGAGCCGAGCAGGACAAGCTTCCAGCCTGTCCCGAAGTCTCGGTGTCTTCACCTGACCGATAGCCTTCCATGAACCCCGTCTCCCTCCACGGCCTGCCGCCCTTGGCTGGTCTCTGTTCCTTCACCGAAGCCCAGCGGCCCGGACTGCGGATCGACGACTGCGTCGCCCGGCTCAAGCGCTTCCACTACGCGTTCAAACGGCTGCACGAGATCTTCACCGCCCGCATCACCTCGGAGCCGATCTACGAGCTGAAGACCGCCTTCAGCCTCCACGCTTATCTTTGCTCCGAGCACATGATGGCGTTGCGCGCCCGCGTCGGCGAAATGCGCGAACCTCCGCTGGGTCTCGATGTCGTGCCGTCGGAATCGCTGGCCTTTTTCTTCGACGAAATTCTCGCGGCTCCCGACACCCCTTCGCTCCTCCTCGGCCTCTACGAAAAGGCCGTCCCTGCGCTCGACGCCGCCCTCGCCCGGCACCAAGCCGACACCAATCCCCTGGCCGATGCCCCCACGGTGCGCGTGCTGCGTTTCGCCCGGCTGGAACTGGCGGACCTGCTCAAATTCGGAGCCCAAGCCGTGGCCTCGTT
>CBFGQE010000030.1:0-13324 GCA_965650815.1 uncultured bacterium | reverse complement strand
ACGTGGCCGGTCATCGCTTCGATGGTCTTGAGGCCGTTGCCGGTGATGCAGAGCACGGCGGAATCGCCGGCCGGGATCTTGCCGGAAGCGATCAGCTTCTTGGCCACGCCCACGGTCACACCGCCGGCGGTTTCGGCGAAGATGCCTTCGCACTCGGCCAGGAGACGGATGCCTTCGCGCACTTCGTCGTCGGTCACGTCGTCGGCATGGCCGCCGGTTTCCTTCATCACCTTGAGCGCGTAGAAGCCGTCGGCAGGCGTGCCGATGGCGAGCGACTTGGCGATGGTGTTCGGTTTGACCGGCTTGAAGAAGTCCAAGCCGTTGCGCTGCGCGGAGCTGATCGGATTGCAGCCCGTGGCCTGTGCGCCGTGGATGCGGCCCTCGCCCGAAACGAGACCGAGCTTGTTCAGTTCCTGGTAGGACTTGTGGATCTTGGTCAGGAGCGAACCGGACGCCATCGGGACAACGGTGTGCTGCGGCACCTGCCAGCCGAGCTGCTCGACGATCTCGAAGCCCATCGACTTGGAACCCTCGGCGTAATACGGCCGCATGTTCACGTTCACGAAGGCCCAGCCATACTTGCCGGCGATCTCGGCGCAGAGGCGGTTCACCTCGTCGTAGTGGCCCTTGATGCCGATGACGTTGGCGGCATAGACGAGCGAGTTGACCACCTTGCCCAGCTCCAGGTCGGACGGGATGAAAACGTAGGCTTCCATGCCGGCGGCGGCGGCGTTGGCCGCGACGGAATTGGCGAGGTTGCCGGTGGAGGCGCAGGCGGCGGTCTTGAAGCCGAGTTCACGCGCGCGGCTCAGGGCGACGCTGACGACGCGGTCCTTGAAGGACAGCGTGGGGTAGTTGACGGCGTCGTTCTTGATCCAGAGCTCGCGGATGCCGAGGCGCTTGGCCAAGCGGTCCGCCTTCACCAGCGGCGTGAAGCCGACCTGCGCGCCGACGGTCGGCTCGCCGGCGATGGGCAGCAGCTCGCGGTAGCGCCACATGGTCTGCGGGCGGGACTCGATGGTGGCGCGGGTCAGGGCCTTCTTGATCCGGTCGTAGTCGTAGGCGACTTCGAGCGGGCCGAAGTCGAACTCGCAGACATGGGTCGCGGCGAGGGGGTATTCCCGGCCGCACTCGCGGCACTTCAACGCCTTCATGAAACCTTGCTCTTGCATCGTCGTTCTTTTCTTTCGGGGCAAAAAAAAGCCCCTTCTCGTGTCGTCGGGAGAAGAGGATGGACGGACCGCGCTCTTCTCATCTTTTCCCGGTTCGTTTTTTCGATCCGGGCTGGATTTGGCACCTGACGCGGAACTCGCGGTTCCGCCGGTTGCCGTGACGTCGTCGGGCCAGTCCCTCAGTCACTCTTAATGAGATCCGTTGCACTCATATCAACGGATGCGGATTAAATGATTTAAGGAGGAAACTCCGTCAACGACTTTTCTGGGGCCGGAGCGCGGAGCACCGCTCCGCCGGGGCGCCCTCCATCCCAGGAAATCCAAGCTCCGGATCGACCACGAGCCAGTGGAAAACATGCGGAGCGATGCTCCGCGCTCCGGTCTTGGATGAATCGGCCCTGAACATTCATCGCCTTGCCGACGCGGGTAGGGCGGCAAAGAGTCGCTTGTGCCCCCGTCGTCGTTTCGTTTCTTGCTGCTCGTCGTCGTGCTGTGTCTCGCACGCACGACGCAGGCGGCGGAACGGCCGGTCGCTTGGCTGGACCGGGCTTGGCAGACGGACGACGGCTTGCCGGACAACGGCGTTTCCGGCGTGGTCCAGTCGGCCGATGGGTTTCTCTGGGTGGCCACGCTGGGCGGGCTGGTGCGGTTCGACGGGGAGAGCTTCCAGGAATTTTCGCCGCCCTTGGTCGCCGGCGTGCCGAACCGCGTCGTCCGCTCCATGCACCTGGACCGCCAAGGCCGTTTCTGGCTGGGCATGGACCGGGGCCCGTTGCTCTGCGCGTGGCCGGATGGCGCGCAGGCCTACCCGCATGGTCCGGGCTTGCCCGACCTGAAGATCCAGTCGTTCGCGGAGGACGCGGCGGGCGATTTCTGGCTGGGCTACGTGGACGGCGGAGTTTCACGGCTGCGCGGCGGCCAGGTCACCCGCATCGGCCGACCGGCGAACGGGCCGTGCTTCCTCGTCGCGGATGACGCGGGGCGGCTCTGGTTCGGAGCCGGACGAAGGGTGGGACGAATTGAAGGCGAACGGTTCATCACGCTCTTCCGCATGGAGCACGGGCCGGTCTGCATCGGCGCGCGCCGGGAGGGCGGCATCTGGATCGTGACGGGCAATCGGCTCTGGTCGGCGGACCGGGACGACGCACCGACCGAAGTCGCCACTCTGCCCTGGCCGGCGGGGGCGGCCGAACCGAGCGCGCTGCTGGAAGACCGCACCGGTGCGATCTGGATCGGCACCTTGACCGCCGGATTGTTCCGCCACGCAAACGGAGCCACCGAACCGGTCGCCACCTCCCATGCCGAGATCTGGTGCCTGAGCGAAGACCGCGAAGGCAACCTCTGGGCCGGCACCGGCGGCGGCGGCGTGAACCGGCTCCGGCCTCGTCCGCTGGATCTGATCAACGTCGCCGACGGCCTGCCCTTCGAGAACATCCGCTCCTCCGCCGAAGACTCCTCGGGGCAACTGTGGATCACCACGCAGAACGGCCTGGTGGCGCACGAAAGCGGGAGCAGTTGGCGCACCTTGACCCGGGCGGATGGCTGGACCGGCCTCCACGCCCGGACCGTGGCGGCCGACCGCAGCGGGGCGGTCTGGATCGGCACGCAGGACCAGGGGCTCCATCGGTTTCACGAAGGCCGTTTCAGCCGTTGGGACAGCACCAACGGGCTCGGCAGCAATGCGGTTCGCTCGCTCTTGGCCGCGTCGGATGGCGATCTCTGGGTCGCGATCGACGCGCCCACCGGCTTGCAGCGTTTGCGTAGAAACGTCCTCGAAACCTGCGAGCTGCCCCAGCGCGTGCGGGCCTTGCGCGCCATGACCGAGGACCAGTCCGGAACGATCTGGGTCGGTTCGGCCGAAGGCATTCTTTTCCGCATCCGGGACGGCCGGGTGGAACGCGAGACGGCCATCGACCGTAGCCGCGAACATTCCATCCGCGCCCTGCTCGCGACCTCTGACGGCAGCCTCTGGATCGGCTATGCAGGCAACGGCCTCGGGCGTCTGAAGGACGGCCGCTTCGACCGCATCCACGTGGGACGTGGCCTGCACGACGACTATCTCTCGCAACTGGCCGTGGATGATCGGGGCTGGATGTGGTTCGCCGGCAATCGCGGCATCTTCCAGGTCGAACGGCGGGAACTGGACGTCGCCATCGGCACGCCCGACGGCACCATCCGCTCGATTGTCTTTGGCCAAGGCGAAGGGCTGCCGAATCTCCAGGGGGCCTTCGACTTCTACCCGAACACGGTGCGTCGCCGCGACGGCAGCCTGTGGTTCCCCACCCGCACGGGCCTGGCCGTTGTCCGCCCAGACCACATCCGCGAAAACCCCGAGCCCCCGCGCGTGCTCATCGACCGCGTGACGGTGGATGGCGCGACCGTCGCCCTGTATGACAGCCGCTTCCCGCTGCGCGCTCCGGCCCATACCAACGCCGTCGATCTCCGGCACGACCACCTGTTGCCCGCGCTCGCGCCGGACCACCGCAAGCTGGACATCGACTTCACCGCGTTGAGCTACAGCGCGCCGGCCAACGTCCACTTCCGCTACCGCTTGCTGAACGTCGATGCCGACTGGATCGAGGCGCGGGGCGTGCGGGCCGCGAGCTATCCGCGCCTGCCCGCCGGGCAGCACGAGTTCGTCGTCACCGCCTGCAACCATTCCGGCGTCTGGAACGAGCAGGGCGCGCGGCTGGTCTTCGAGGTGCGACCGTTCTTCTGGCAGACGTGGTGGTTCCGGCTCGGCGCGTTGTTGGGCTTCACCGGAGCCATCGCCGCCGTCGTGCGCTACGTTTCTTTCCGCAGGTTGCGCCGCGAGATGCTGCGCCTGGAGGAACAGGCCGCCCTGCACAAGGAACGCGCCCGCATCGCGAAGGACATCCACGACGATCTCGGCGCGAATCTCACCCAGATCGCCCTCCTCGGGGAACTCGCCCAGCAGGACCGTTCCGCCCCGGACAAGGCCGGTCGGCGCATCGAGACCATCTCCCTCACCGCGCGCCAGGCCATCAAGTCTCTCGACGAGATCGTCTGGGCCGTGAATCCCCGCAACGACACGCTCCCGCACCTCGTGGACTACGCCAGCCAGTTCGCCCTCGACTACCTGACCGTCGCGGGCATCCGTTGCCGCCTCGATTTCCCGGACGAAATCCCCCAGCGCGAAGTCTCCACCGATGTCCGCCACAACCTCTTCCTCGTGGTGAAGGAGGCCCTGCACAACATCGTGAAACATTCCGGCGCGAGCGAGGTCCGGCTCCGCATGACGCTGACCGGCGACGGGCTCCGCTTCGTCATCGAGGACAACGGCCGGGGCTTCGATCAAACACCCGCCGACGCCGGCGCCGACGGATTGCGCAACATGCGCCAGCGCGTGGCCGACGTGGGCGGCGATTGCCGCATCGAGAGCCAGCCCGGAAAAGGCACCGCCATCGCCTTCGACATTCCCTGGCCGAAGAACCGCGACGACCGCTGAACGTTCGTCCAATTGTGACCCGCCTCCCATGAAGACACCTTCGCCCAAGCCTGTGACCACCACCGCCAACAGCATCCGCGTCGCCATCGTCGAAGACGCCCGGGGCACCCGCGAGAGCCTGAAGGAGCTGCTCGGCCGCGCGCCCGGACTGGAATGCATCGGGGCCTACGCCAGCGGCGAAGAGGCGCTGGAGAAACTGCCCGTGGAGACGACCGACGTCGTGCTCATGGACATCAACCTTCCCGGCATGAGCGGCATCGACTGCGTGGGCAAACTCAAGCGGACCCGGCCCAAGCTCCAGGTGCTCATGCTCACCACCTACGAGGAGAGCGACCTGATCTTCGACTCGCTCCGCGCCGGGGCCAGCGGCTACCTGCTGAAGAACATGACGCCGCAGGAGATCATCCAGGCGGTCGAGCAGGTGCAGGCCGGCGGTTCGCCGATGTCGATGCACATCGCGCGCAAGGTCGTGACCCACTTCCAGCGGATCAAGGAGCCGTCCTCGGACATGGAGAAGCTGACCAAACGCGAGCACGAGATCCTCGCGCTCTTGGCCAAGGGATTTCTCTACAAGGAAATCGCCGACCAGCTCGGCGTCAGCCTCAGCACCGTCCGCGCCCACCTCCACACCGTTTACGAGAAGCTCCATGTGCAGTCGCGCACGCAGGCGGTGGTGAAGTTTCTCGGGAGGTAGGCGGCGCCTTCCATCACCACGTTCCGAGTCGGAACTATTGAGGCTGGCGCAATGGAGTGACAGTGACAGGGATGTTCCGTCGAGTTCCGAGCTGCGGAGCAGCGGAAGACAGTAGCCCACAGCGTGAGCTGTGGGTGGATGGCGAGATAGGAACAAAAGCCCCGGAGGGGCGACAGAAGGCCGAAAAGGCCGCGCGACCGGGGGTTCTGTCGCCCCTCCGGGGCTTGGGGAATGAGAACACCAACCCCGGGCTCACGCCCGGGGCTACCTTCTGCCGCGCCTCCGGCGCTGAAACCGTGCGAACTTCTGGGACCCAATCTCTGCCACTCCATTGCGCGAGTCCCGATAATGGCGCAACGGAACGGGGAGATGCTTTGGACTGCGTTTCCTCGACACCGCTTTGGCGCGGCTGCCTCGTCCTTTGCGGCTTCACCAAAGCGCCGCCGGGCCGGCGCACTCCACAACGCCTTCCTGGTTCGGAGGTCTCAGTTCCAAGGCAATACCCGATAGAATCTCCGGTCCATGGCTTCGGACGCCAGATCGGTCCAAGGCGAAAGAGCCCCGTTGGGTTGGACCGTCTCCAAGGCGCGCCAGTGGACCAGGTTCGTGCTGCTCTGGAGCAGCAGGAGCGGCCCGGCCGGATCGACGATGCGGAGCCGGAACGCGCCGTCGGCCAAACCGTCCGCCACGAGCGAAGACGGTGCCGGCCGCGAGATCTGCACATGGTCCAACCGCGCCGTCGCGACCGAGCCGACCACGTGCGACGCGAGGCAGAATCCGGCATGGACGACGGACGCCATCGGGATGCTCTGAGCCGATCCGATCGGGGTCCACGAGGAGCCATCCGCAGAATGCCACGACGTGAAGAGGTTTCCCGTTCGGACGACACGCAGATAGACCGGAGCCGCCAGCGCGTCCGCCTGGGTGTGGCTGCTGGTGCCGCCCGACGTGTTTCGCCACATGAAGTTCACGCCGTTGGCGGGCGTGACCACGGTCATGGCGTGGGGCGAGTGGGCACCGAGGGTTTCCCGGATCATCACGCCGCACTTGGTCCAGGCGTTCAACGGCTCCAACGAGACGACGCGGGCCACCACCTGGCAGTCGCCGGTCAACGGCACGTGCGTGAAGTGGAACTGGTCGGCCGTGCCCGAGATGTCGTTGCCGCCGCCGACCAGGGTCAACACGCCGTTGGTCACGCCGCTGCCGCCGGGCGGTTCGGCGCCGCCGACATCCGCCTTCAGCAGGTTCCATTCGTTCGTCGCCGGAACCGGCGGAGCGGCGAACGCGAGCACGAGCTGCGGGCGCGCGGAGGCATCCGCATGTTCGCGCGAGGCGTAGTCCGCGCCGCCGTCGCCTCCGGCGTCGGTCAGGGAAAAGAGTTCCACGGAAAAGTCTCCGCCGCTGCGCAGAGACTCCACGACCTGGGGCGTCACGGGAATCTCCACCGCTTGCCCCGCCCGTGGAATCCACGAAGCGAACCGCCGTCCCGCCGCCGGGCGATTGCCCCACGTCACGGCGGTTTCGCTCCAATCGGCTCCGTCCCCCACGGCGGCGCAATGTTCCAGGCCGTTGAAGCCGACCGACACCGGCGTGAGCCGGATCGCCGCGTGCAGCACCTCGCCGGTGACCGCGCCCAGATCCCAGCGCAGCAACGCGCGACGCCGGAAATCGGCCGAGCTGTCCTCCTTCAAGGTGAGCACCGTTTCCGAGCCGAAGTTGGCTCCGGCCGAAGCGCCGCCGCGCACATGGGCGTCGGCGGCGGGAAGGATGACCTGCGTTGTCGTGTTGGTGAGCGGCGCGGTCCGCAGATCCAGCATCGCCCAATCGATCGCCACGTCGCCTTGGACGGCCAGGTTCAAGCGACCGTCGGCCAGCCGGGACAAATGCGGATTCAAGTCGAGCGTCCGCACGACGGTGTTGGTTCCCGTGCCGAGAGGACTCCAGCCGAGATCGGAGAAGGCGACCGGGTTGGTCGTGGCGTCGATGAAGATCCGGTTCGAGGCGTTGGAGGGCGAACCGGCGCGCAGGGCGAGATGCAGCTCCGCCGAGACGACGCGTTCGTTCGTGGCCAGTTGGAAGTCAAAGGTGAACGGCACACTCTGGATGCCGGAGAGCGCGTCGAAGCCCCGGCCGGGAAGATCGCCCGTCGCCGCGATCACCGCCGTTCGCCAAGCCGCGTCCACCGCCACCGGGTCGCCGGTCGGCACCGACGGATCGAAGCCATCAATGTCTCCCAGGCGATACTCGCGCGTTTCCAGCGACGGCGCAGACAGGCGGTCTTGGACCAGCGAAACGTAGAGGCTGTTGGGGAAGACGTTCGTGCCGTGCGAATCGTAGGTGCCGGGATCGTGGGGGCCGACATGGACGGTGCCGTTCCTGATCGTGCCCGTGGAGCCGATCAGCCAGTTGCGCGCGGTCGGCGGGTTCTGCACGACGAAGCCGCCGCTCGCGCCGCTGTTCCAGACCACGCAGTTCCCGCCCGCCCAGCCGTGGCCCGAGCCGAGGTTGCCCCGGTTCTGCACGTTCAAGGCGTGGCCGTTCACCGTGATGTTGTCCCAGAGCGCCCCGGTGGCCCAACGATGGTGCGGGCCGGCGTCAGAGCGGGCCGAATCGCTCACGCCGTCCACGAAGACATTGGGGCCGGTGGTGAGCGACTGGGTGACGAACTGGTGGCGATCGTCGTGCGTGCGGCAGCCCCGCACGAGGGCGAGCTGGCAGTCGTCCATCACGAAGGCGTAGCGGCGTCCACCGGTCACCTGCGACCTGGGCTCCAGCGAGGAGCAGTCCAACGCGGTGGCCCGTCGCGTGCCGGCGTAGAACGCGACGCAGGCGAAGCCGAAATGCCGCGCCGTGATCTTCCGGGCCCAGGCGTCCTCCACCTTGTTGAACTGCACGAAAATCCAGGCGTGGTCCTCGTCGGTGGCGGACACGTGGTCCGATTCGCCGCGCAGGTGTTCGACACCGACGTTCCGGATGCGGCCGCTCCAGGTGAACTTGCGGATCGTGCCGCCACCGTAGCGCTCTTCGATCGCGCAGGTGATCGGCGCGTCGAGCGTGATCCGGTTTCCCTCGATGCGGGCGATGACGCGGTCGAAGTCGAGCGAGTAGCTGGAGGCGGACCACGGGTTCACATCGGGCGCACAGCACAACTGGTCCATGCCCAGCGCTTGAATCCAAGCGGCGTTGGCGTTCCGCCGCACCATGGCGCGGTCGCCGACGGCCAGTCCCGCGGTGCTGTCCACGAGGAAGCTGATCGCGCCGACCGGCACGTAGGGCTCGGCGATCGCGTGGGTCGTGCCGTTCACGGTCGAAGCGGAGCCGGAACCGCCGACCTGGATCAACGAGCGCTGCCCCGTGCCGGTGGCGCGCAGGATCGTGCCGTTGGTGCCGTCGCCCGCGCCGCGCAGCACCACGCCGCTGGTGTTGATCCGGAGCGTGCCGGCGATCTGGTATTCGCCGGCCGCCAGCAGCACCGCACCGCGAAATCCATCGGCACCCAACGGCAACGCGGATACTTGATCGATGGCGGCTTGGATGGCGGCGCCGTCATCGCCGGCTCCGGGAGACCGCGTCGCCTTCACGGCGACCTCCGGCAGCGGAACCGTCCCGCCGCCATAGCCCACCATCGAGTAGTCCAGGAGCCGGTTGCCGAGGGTGTCCGGCCGGCGGATCAAGCGGCCGTCCTCGCCCGGGCGCACCCAGACGCTGAGATTCGTCGCCGCCGAAAGCGTCGCGGGCGCGCAACAGACCAGCGCCGTGAAGGCCGTCGCCACGATGCGCGGCAGCAAGCCGGCCGGAGGAAGGAAAGGGCGAAACATAGTGGTCCAATGAACGGAAAGCGTGTCGTGGGACGCGGCCAGCATGGAGGGCGCGGGCGGATGCACCATTGAACAAACATCTAGGTATCACGCGCCGCCGGAGCCGCGCACTGTTCAAGAGTCCCATCAACACACCCTGCTGCCACCGCCACCCGGCGTGAGCAGAATCTTTCGGGAACACGTTATGACACATCGCCACAAGAAGCTCCTCGGACTGCTGGCCTCGGCCGGTTGTCTCGCTCCGGTTCTCCACGCCGCCGCCATCGAGTGGGCCGGAGGATCCAACTCGTTCTGGTCCACCGGGGCCAACTGGTCCCTCGCCACGCCCCCGGGCGCGGAAGACAACGCGCGGTTCTTCGACGCCGGCGCGGACATTCCCAACACCGTCTCGGCGGACTTCACCATTCTCTCGCTCACCTACGGCCAGACCAACGGCGTCCACACCACGCAGATCGACGCGGGCCGCACGTTGACCCTGAACGGCGCCGATGCGGGCGGGAACGTGATGTATGTCGGCACCGATGGGCAGGCCAATCCCGAGACCGTCGTCCAGGCGTTGATCACGGGCGAAGGCAGGCTCAGCCTCGCGAATCCCGCGGGCAACCTCGCCATCCGCCAGCCACACGGGACGGCCAACGGCACCCGCCGCGCCACGCTGGATCTTTCCGGATTGGCCACCTTCGACGCCATGATCGGCCGCATTCTCGTCGGCCAAGGCACCGGCGGTGCCTTCAACCGCAACATGGGCACGTTGATCCTGGCACGGACCAACCACATCACCCTTTCGGGCGGAGCTCCGCAGCTCCTGGTCGGCGACAACAGCAGCAACAACAACGGCAACGGCTCGGTCTCGTTCCTCACGCTCGGGCAGGCGACCACGCTGTTCGCGGACTCGATCCGGATTGGCGGCCAGAAGCAGCAGGGCAACATGAGCTTCGGCGCGAACCTCTCCCTGCCGTCCTTCACGCTGCGCGGTTCGGACGGAACCAGCCGCGCCGGTTTGGTCGGCTTCGGCGACAACGGCGCGCAGGGCGGCAGCGGCAATCCCACCACCGGCACCATCAATCTGGGAGACGGCACGGTGGACCTGCTGGTGGAAACTCTCTTCCTCGGCCGCGGCCAGACCGCCGCGGGCGGCGGCGGTGCGACCGGCAACATGACCGTCGGCGCGGGCGTGGTGGACGTGAACACCTTCGAGATCGGCTACCAGAACGCCGACAACGCCGTGGGCGTCGTCAGCGGCACGCTCAACGTCAACCACAACGGGCTCTTCGGCTCCGGCGCGAAGGTCGTCGTGAACAACACGCTGCGGTTGGCCCGCGCCACCGGCGCGGCGGCGGCGGTGAACGGCACGCTCAACATCGCCGGCGGCTCCGTCTGGGCCAACGAACTCGTTCCCGGCGGCGGCAACAGCGCGGTCAACATCACGCTGGGCGGTTCGCTCACGGTCTCCAACGCGGTCGGTTCGCCCGGAGGCGGTTTGAACACGCTCGCGTTGAACGACGCCGTCCTGCGCGTGCCCGTCAAAGGCGCCACCCCGGTCCTCGTGGCGACCAATCTCGACGCGCAGGCGGGCACCGTCCACATCACCGAGCTGCCCGCCATTCCCGAATACCCGGCGGATTTCGTGATCGTCTCCTACGAGGCCGGCTCCGGGGCCGGGCTGCAGCTCGGCACCTTGCCGGCCGCGACACCGGCCTTCGCCGGCTCGTTGATCGACTCCGGCAACTCGGTCGTTCTCCGGCTCACCAGCGGCCCGGTCACGGACCTGCGCGCCACCTGGACCGGTTCGACGGACGGCAACTGGGACGACGTGACGGCCAACTGGAAGAGCGTCGGCGGTGCCCCGATCCTGTTCCCCGTGAACGGGCAGGCCCGGTTCGACGACACGGCCACGACGGGCAACGTCACGTTGGTCGGCGCGGTCGGCCCTTCCACCGTGGTCGTCGAGAACGGCACCTTGAACTACGTCTTCGGCGGCGACGGCTACGTGGCCGGAGCCGGGGCGCTGACCAAGAACGGGGCCGGTTCGCTCGTGCTGGCCAATGGCGGCCTTAGCCTGTTCAGCCGGGTCGCCGTGAACCAGGGCACGCTCCAGTTCGGCGACGGCGGCGACAACGGACGGGTCTCCATCCTCAACCTCACCAACAACGCCACGCTGATCTTCAACCAGGCCGGCGATCTCGTCCTGAATGCCAGCATCCAGGGCACGGGCATGTTCACCAAGCAGGGCGCGGGCACGTTGACCCTGGCCGGCGCGGCCACCCACACGGGCCCCACGCTCCTCAGCGGCGGCGGTTTGGTCCTCGATGACGGGTTCACCGGCACCAGCCCGATCACCACCGCGACCGGCACGACGCTCGCCTTGGGCGTGGCGGCCGATGCCCCGGTGACGCTCAGCGGTCCCCTGTCGGTCGCGGGCCGCTTGGCGGTGGGCGGCGTGAACGTCGTCGGCTCCAGCACGATCAACAACAACCTGGAAATGGCTCCGGGCGGAGAACTCGCCTTCGAGGTGGACACGTTGCTCGGCCAGCCCGACACGCTCACGCTCAACGGCAACCTCACGCTGAACAACACCACCCTTGCGGTCGGCTTCAACCAGCTTCCCGGACTCGGCAGCGAATACGTCCTCATCAACTACACCGGCACCCTCTCGGGCAGCTTCAATCCCGTGGTCGCCGGCACGCACTACAACGTGGTCATCGACACGGCCACGCCCGGCCAGGTGAAGGTCCGCTTCAACGGCGGTTCCGGCGCGAACATGCAGTGGATCTCCACCACCAGCGGCGTCTGGGATTCGCTCTCCAGCAATTGGCGGAACCTGGCGACCACCCAGACCGACCGTTTCTACAACGGCGACACCGCTTTGTTCGACGACACCGAAGGCGTCGTGACCGGCCTGACCATTCCCGATGGTCTCACGGTGTCCCCGACGGCCATCACCAACAACTCGGCGACCAACAGCTTCTCCATCGGCGGCGGCGGCTCCATCGGCGGCGACGGCGGGATCGTGAAGCAGGGAACCAGCACGTTGACCCTGACCACTGCGAACAGCTTCAACGGCGACGTGATCGTCGATCGGGGCGTCCTCCGCATCGGCCACAACACCGCGTTGGGCAGCACCACCGGCAGCACGATCCTGACGAACCAGGGCTCGCTCGACCTGGGCGGCGCCGGCCTGAACGCCAATGCGCTCAACATTGGCACCGAACCGCTGATCCTAGCCGGCGCGGGCGCGGACGGACAGGGCGTCATCATCAACAGCGGCACCGTCGCCCAGCAGAACGCCATCCGCACGGCCACGCTGGTCGGCGACGTCACCTTCGGCGGACCGGGCAACTGGACCGCCGGCGGCAACCCCGGTCGTTGGGACTTCCGCGGCGCGGGCGCCTCGCTCAGCTCCGGAGGACTGCCCTACAAGATCACCAAGGTGGGCAGCAACCAGGTCTCCTTCGTCGGCGTGGCCTTCGATGCCGGCATCGGCGACATCGACATCCAGGCGGGACTGCTGGCGTTCGAGACCACCACCTCGTCGATGGGCGATCCGACCAAGGCGTTGATCGTCCGCGCCGGCGCCACGCTCCAGCTCTGGGCCAGCGGCACGCAATGGGACAAGGTCTTCACCCTGAACGGCGACGGCACCACCACCACGATCAACAACGGTTCCGGCGCCAACACGATCGTCGGTCCCGTCACGCTGGTCGGCGACTGCCTCTTCAACGTCGGCGGCACTTCGCTCACCCTCAACAGCCCGACGTTCGGGGGCACCGGTGGCCTCGTTAAGAACGGCGCGGCGGTGATGAACCTCGGCGTCGCCTCCACCCACACGGGTGTCACCACCGTCAACGGCGGCACGCTCGCCCTGACCGGTCCCGGTGCCTTGACCCAGAGCCGCCTCATCACCATCGCGGCCAACGCGATCCTCGACGCCTCCGCGCGCGACGCGGACGACAGGCTCGCGCTCGGAGCCGGCCAGACCCTCCGGGGCAACGGCCTGCTGACCGGCGAACTGTCCGCCGCCGCCGGAGCGACGGTCTCGCCCGGCATCGAGGCCATCGGCCGACTGACCGTCAGCGGCGCGGTCAGCCTGTCGGGCACCAACGAGATGGACCTCGACCCGTCCACGACCACCAACGACGTGCTGGTGAGCAGCGCCACCATCGCCTACGGC
>CBFGQE010000029.1:0-13418 GCA_965650815.1 uncultured bacterium | reverse complement strand
GCAACCAACCTCGTGGCCATCGCCGCCGGTGAAACGCACCTGTTGGCCTTGCGGGCCGACGGCACGGTCGTCGCCTGGGGCGACAACTCGCACGGGCAGCTGGAGATCACAGGAACCTCATCGGTTGCCGCCATCGTCGCCGGAGGCCAGGCAAGCGTGGCTTTGGTCCGGACGGATCTGCCGTTCGTCGCCACACTGGAAACGGAACGGATCGTGGCGGAGGAAAGCCCCGCCTTGCTCCAGCCGCTCGTGCTGGGATGGGAACCGTTGGCCTTTGGCTGGCTGAAGGACGGCGTGGAAGTTTTAGGAGCAACGAATCGTTGGCTCGCGATTGAGAGCGTCAACGCCACCACCGTCGGAGCCTACTCGCCCGTGGTGAGCGGGGGCGGATTGTCCGTGACCGGAGCCGCCACGCAGGTGGGCTTCGTGCCCGGTTTGCCCCTCATCGTGACCCAGCCGGAATCGCTCACGACCGAAGCCGGTTCAGCGGCGGTCTTCCGCGTCGAGGCGCGGGGCACCGGGCCGCTCAATTACCAATGGCGCAGCGGCGGCGTGGCGTTGACCGAAACGCCCGGACAATACGAAGGCACACAAACGCCGACGCTCACGTTGCCAACGACCGCCATCGGCGCCGCTTCCTTCAATCTGCTCGTTTGGAACGCCTACGGCAGCGCGACCAGCCGCGTGGCCACCTTGCGCACCGTGCCGGTGAATTCACTGGCCGAGGCGTTGGACAGCACGCTGGTGTGGACCACCGGCGGCGATCACGGCGGCTGGTTCTGGCAGACGAACATCACGCAGGACGGCCAGGACGCCTTGCAGAGCGGGCCGAACCCCGACGACGGAACGAACTGGCTGGAGACGACCGTCACGGGACCGACGACGGTCTCCTTCCGGTGGAAGTCCTCCGGGTTCTGGACCGATGTCCGTTTGCTCGTCGATGGCGTCCAGACGGCATCCATCTCCTGGGACACGGACTGGACCCTGGCGGCCGTGAATCTCCCCGCCGGGAGCCACACGCTGCGCTGGGTCGAGGAGCGGGACTTCGGTTCGGAGAGCACGCCGTCTTTGGCTTGGCTGGATCAGGTGCAGGTAACGCCGAACTTGGCTCCGCACTTCACGCAGTCGCCCGCTTCACGGTCCGTTTTGGTGGGCGGCTCGACGACGTTGTCCGCTTCGGTCATCGGCTCTGCGCCGTTGTTCCTACAATGGCAGCAGAACGGCGTGGATCTGCCGAACGCCACCAACTCCAGCCTGACCCTGTCCGCCGTGACGACCAACGCCGCCGGAATCTATCGGCTCTTCGCCTCGAATACGGTCGGCACCGCCATGAGCGCGGAGGCGACCGTCTCCTTGACGACTTCCGGCCCGAGCCTGACCGGCGGCCAGGAAGTGGTCGTGGCCGGCATCGGCACCGTGGCCACGTTGCAGTGGACCGTGAGCGGAGTCCTTTCGCCCAGCCTGCAATGGCTCTTCAACGGCGAACCGATCCCGGGCGCGACCAACACGTCGCTCGTCTTCAGCAACGTGCAGCCGAATCTTGCGGGGAACTACCGCTTGGCGCTCAGCAGCGACATCGGCTCGACCACCAGCAGCGAGACGCGCTTCTCGGTGGTGCCGGTGGCAACCTGGGGATTGAACAACATGTTTCAAAACCGCCTCTGGGAAGGATTCGCGAAACCTTCCATCCTCAGCGCGACGGAGAACCGGACCGTCTATGTGCAGGACAGCAACGGCTACGTGAGCTTCTTAGGGCAATACACCTCGCTGGGGAGCTATCCGCCGATCTCCACCAACCTCATCAAACTTTCGTCCCGGAAGGATCTGGATGTGGGCTTGGAAGCGAATGGAACCGTCGTGCTCGGCAACTTGGCCCAGAGCCCGGTCAAACCCGTGCCGCCGGATCTTGGCCCCGCGATGGACGTCGCGGCCGGGGCTTCCCATGTCATCGCGCTGAAGACCAATGGCACCGTGGTCTGTTGGGGCGACAACGGCAGCGGCCAGTGCTCTCCTCCCGCCGAGGCGACGAACCACATCGTTTCCGTCGTCGCCGGTCGCTGGTTCAGCGCGGCGCTGCGAGCCGATGGCCGGGCCTTCGCCTGGGGCACGAATACTCTCGGACTTTCCATGTCGGCTCCGCCCGAGGCGACCAACCTGGTGATGATCGCCGCCGGAAATGAACAGGTCGTGGGAATGCGCGCCGACGGTTCGATCCTTCTCTGGGGTTCCGACTATTCGATCCCGGAGGCGGCCACGAACTGCGTCGCGATCTTCACGGGAGATTCCAGCATCTTTGCGCTCCATGCCCAGGGAACCCTGACTGGTTGGGGCGGCGGCTCGGCGGTTCCCGCCCAACCGCCCTTCCTCTCGAACGTGGTTGTGGTCGCAGCGGGCATGAATCACGCGTGGGCCCTAATCGGCGACGGCAAGCCCGTGGTCACGGTGCAGCCACGCTCGCGGTTGGCCGGACCGGCGGGCAGCACGTTGCTCGTGGTGAAGGCGACTGGTGCTGGTCCATTGGCCTACCAGTGGTCGCGGAACGGCGCGGTGATCCTCGATGCCACCAACTCCACGTTTGCGGCCACGGAAGGCGGCGTTTACCGGGTGCGGGTCAGCAACGCGCTGGGCGAAGTCGATTCCATCGAGACGGATGTGGCCACCCCGGCTGCGCCGCTGGAGTTCGACCGGACTCCGGGAGCTTTGGTCCTCGACGAACTGGGCTTCGGCTTCCGGTTGACCGGGCTGCCGACGGGCACGCCCATCGTGATCTACGCCTCGACCAACCTCGTGGATTGGCTGCCGGTCTTCACCAATCCGCCTTCGGCCGGGGCGATGGACTTCGTTGATCCCGGGGCCTTGGCGAATCCGCAGCGGTTCTACCGGGCCGGCGAATAGCCGCGAAGTTTTCGGCCTCCAAGCAGAGCCCGGTCGCCTCGTTGCGGCCGGGCTTTTTGCTGAAGACGGAACGGCTCCGTCGGCTGGTCGGGACGCTTGACGCTCTCCGGGGCGATACCTAGGCTTCGCGGCTCGCTGTCGGGTGGATTTCGGCCCGTGCCTTTCCCCGATGGCCCGAAAACGAAAGGTTTTACCGTGAATGTGACCGTAGAAACGCTGGCGCCCTGCAAGAAACTCGTCCGCATCGAAGTGGACGCGCAGGCCGTGGATTCCGCCTTCGAGGAGATGACGAAGAACTTCGTCCGCCAGGCGGCGCTGCCCGGATTCCGCCCCGGCAAGGCTCCCAAGGCGATGGTGCTCAAGCGCTACGACTCCGAGATCCAGGACGAGGTGAAGAAGAAGCTCGTCCCCGATTCCTACCGCCAGGCCGTGAAGGACCAGAACCTCAAGGTCGTGGGCTATCCCGACATCGAGGAGATCCAGTTCGGCAAAGGCCAGCCCCTCCAGTTCGCCGCCACCATCGAGACCGCGCCGGAGTTCGAGCTGCCCGAATACAAGGGCCTGCCCGTGAAGCGCGAGACCAAGCAGGTCAGCGACGAGGACGTCGAGAAGGCGATGAAGACCCTGCGGGAGCGCCTCGCCAAGTTCGAGACCGTCACCCGCCCGGCCCAGGACGGCGACGTGGTCGTGGTCAACTTCAAGGGCACCTCCGAGGGCAAGCCCCTGACCGACTTCGCCCCGACGGCCAAGGGCATCACGGAGAAGGAGAATTTCTGGATCGCGGTCGATCCCAGCGCGTTCATCCCCGGCTTCGGCCCCCAGCTCGCGGGCGCTTCCGCCGGCGACAAGCGCGAGGTGAACATCGAGTTTCCGGCGGACTTCGTGCAGCCCGCCCTGGTCGGCAAGAAGGCCGTCTATGCCGTCGAAGTCGTCGAGGTGAAGGAGCGCATCCTGCCCGAGCTGGACGACGCGTTCGCCAAGCAATACGGCGCGGAGAACCTGGAGAAGCTCAAGGAAGGCGTCCGCCACGACCTCGCCAACGAGCTCACCATGCGCCAGAAGCGCAGCGTGCGGGAACAGCTCGTCAAGGGACTGCTCGACAAGATCGCCTGCGACCTGCCGGAAGGCCTGATCGGCCGCGAGACCCGCGAGGTCGTTTACAGCATCGTGAACGAGAACCAGCGCCGCGGCGTGCCCCAGGAGGCCATCGAGGCGCAGAAGAACGAGATCTTCGCCAACGCCACCACCACGGCGCGGGAACGCGTGAAGGCGTCCTTCGTCTTCGGCCGCATCGCCGAGAAGGAAGGCGTGAAGGTCGAACAGACCGACCTCATCCAGCGCATCCAGGCGATGGCCATCCAGTATCAGGTCCCGGCCGACAAGCTGGCCAAGGATCTCCAGGCCAACGACCGCATCAACGCCGTGGCCGAACAGGTCCTGCACGACAAGGTGCTGGACCTGCTGGAAAAGGAAGCGGCGTTCGAGGACGTCGCCGCCTGATCCTTCTCTTCGCCGATCTTTCCAGAAACGCCCGGACACTTGTCCGGGCGTTTTCTTTTTGGTGAAGCGGTTCCGCTGAGGCGACGGACGAACGCCGGGTTTGAGGTCCGGCCTGCAAGCCGGGTGCTGCGCGGGGAAACACCGACGAACGCTTGTGGGAAAACGAGAGACCAGCCAGTTCTGCCGCACTGCAAACTGCCAAGTTTGCTGGGCGCCGGGAAAAAGTCGCACACGGTTCGACCTTCCCTCTCTCCGCCTCGGCCTTATCGGCCTGGGTGCGGCAGAACTGACGGGTCAGACGTCACAGAACGTTGGGATGCCTTCGATATGTCCCAAGCCCGGACGGAAGGCAAGTGGCCAATTGAGACTACGTTCCGCACATGACTGGGCTTGTCAGCGCCCAGCGGAAACGCACGGCGCAGCATGGCCCTTGCAGCCGTCGGCCCAAGGTCCGTTGACGGGAAGCCTTTCAGGCGGCGGTGGCGGCTCCCGTGTTGCCCAGATGGCTATCGGATCCGCGCGGAGGGGATCCGGGCCGCCATTGCAAATTGAATCTTCCCCGGCCGGAGCCTACGGTCCGACCGCGCATGCCGGACGAGCCACTCTCCAAACTTCGCCGCTTCCAGCAGCAGGTGAAGGCCCTCTTCGACGACCACCCGGTGGGACCGAACGAAGAATCGGCCCTGCCCCGGCTGCACCGCTTCGCCCGGTTCTGGATCATGGTCGTGCAGAGCTTCCTGAAGAACCGCTGCCCGGTCCGCGCCACCGCCCTGGCCTACACCACCCTGCTGGCCATCGTGCCGGTGCTGGCGGTCGTGGTCAGCATCTCGACCACGCTGTTGAAGACCGAATCCGGCCAGGGGCAGATCGATGCCCTGATCAACAGCGCCATCGAGAAGGCCGCGCCGCAGCTCGGGCTCGTCACCGAGGCCGAATCGTTCGACGAGGTCGGCCCGCCGGCGGAGGGCGAGGCCGGGGCGGCGGTCTCCGCCGTGCCCCGCACCAAGGCCGACGCGCGCCACAAGGTCCGCAGCTTCATCGACGATTCCATCCGCAACGTGAACAGCGGCGCTCTCGGCGCCACCGCCATGATCGGCGTCTTCTTCGTGGGCATCTCCATGCTGGCGAACATCGAGACCACGCTGAACGACATCTGGGGCGTCTCGCGCGGCCGTTCCTGGGTGGCCCGCATCGTCCAGTATTGGGCGGTGCTGACGCTGGGGCCGATCCTGCTGCTGGCGGCCACGAGCATCGACCTCGGGTCCGGCACCTCCTATGTGAAGGGCTTCCTCAAGGACAGCCCAGTCACCGCCTTCTTCATCCAGCTCGTTCCGGCCGTCATCATGACCTTGGGCTTCGGCCTGTTCTACAAGCTGATGCCGAACACCGCCGTGCACTGGAGCGCGGCCCTCGTGGGCGGCTTCACCACCGCGTGCCTGCTCGGGTTGAACGGCGCGTTCAACGAGATCTACTTCGGCCAGGTGGTGAAGAACTCGAAGATCTACGGCGGCCTCGGCGCGCTGCCCATCTTCCTCGCCGGGATCTACCTCTCGTGGGTCATGGTCCTCTTCGGCGCGCAAGTGGCCTACGCCTTCCAGAACCGCAAGTCCTACCTCCAGGAACGGCTGGCCGAATCGGTCAACGAAGACAGCCTCGAATTCGTCGCCCTCCGCCTGATGAACGTCCTCGCCACCCGCTTCGGCACCGGGAAGGGCGCTTCCTCCGTGGACTCGCTCTCCGCCGCGCTCGGCGTGCCCGGCAAGCTCGTCCTCCGCGCGTTGAACCCGCTGCTCAAGGCCGGGCTGGTGATTGAAGTCCAGACACCCCCTTCCAGCTTCACCCCCGGCCGCCCGCTGGAATCAATCTCCTACATGGACATCCTCGAAGCGGTCCGCACCCAGGTGGGGCGCCCGCTCACCGCGACCGATCCCGAGGTCCGGCGGCGTCTGGAGAGCATCCGCGCCGCCGAACGCGAGACCGCGTCCGCCATCACCCTCGACACCGTCGTGCGTCAAGGCGCCTGAAACGGGCCGTAGGCCGGGCCGCCCGCCATCCGTATCCACCCTTTGTCCGAAACCAAAAACATCTCCGAAAAAATCCCATGATCATCGGCGTTCCCAAAGAGATCAAAAACAAGGAATACCGCGTCGCGCTCCTCCCGTCCGCGGCCTACCAGCTCATCAAGCGCGGCCACCAGGTCGTCGTCGAACGCGGTGCCGGCCTCGGCGCGGGCTATCCCGACGCCGACTACGAACAGGCCGGCGCGACGATGGTGGACGAGCACAAGGCCGTCTTCGACCGCGCGGAAATGGTCGTGAAGGTCAAGGAACCGCTCCCCTCCGAATACGAGCTGCTCCGGCCGGGCCAAGTTCTCTTCACCTACCTCCACCTCGCGGCCAACAAGACCTTGACCGAAGCCTTGATGAAGAGCGGCTGCACCGCGCTGGCCTATGAGACCATCGAGGTCAACCGCCGCCTGCCCCTGCTCGAACCCATGAGCGAGATCGCCGGCCGCATGAGCGTGCTCGTCGGCGGTTACTTCCTCGCCAAGCACCACGGCGGCAGCGGCGTCCTCCTCGGCGGCGTGCCCGGCGTGCTCCCCGGCAAGGTCGTCGTCCTCGGCGGCGGCGTCTCCGGCGTCAACGCCGCGCGCATGGCGATGGGCCTCGGAGCCGATGTCACCATCCTCGAAGTGGACGTGGAGCGGATGCGCTTCCTCGACATCACCCTCCACACCGCCCACACGCTCTACTCCAGCGAGGCCCATCTCATCGACATCCTCCCGCGCGTCGATCTCCTGATCGGCGCCGTGTTGGTCCCGGGCGCGAAGGCCCCCAAGCTCATCAACCGCGAAATGCTCCGCCACATGCGCCCCGGCAGCGTCATGGTGGACATCGCCATCGACCAGGGCGGCTGCGCCGAGACCTCCCGCCCCACCACGCACGACGATCCCGTCTATGTCGAGGAAGGCATCACCCACTACTGCGTGGCCAACATGCCCGGAGCCTACGCCCGCACCGCGACCCAGGCCCTGACCAACGTCACCCACCGCTACGTCGAGCTCATCGCCGACCTCGGCCTCGCCGAAGCCTGCCATCGCCAGCCCGCGCTGCGCGGCGGCCTCAACGTCATGGGCGGCCTCATCACCCACCGCGCCATCGCCGACGCCCACGGCCTGCCCTGCTCCCTGCCCAAGGTCTGAGGAGGCGACAATTGCTCCGAATCCAAACCGGCGAGCGCCAAGATGGATGCCTCATCCACTTGGCGCTCTTTGTTTGGCCGACCCTCCGCCATCAATTCGCCTCCGCTCCGTGCCGATAAGCGAGTCGTGATGCGGCACGGACCTTGGGAACGGATGGATGCGAAACGGCTGGCTGGCTTCTTCGCCGGAGTCGCCGTATTCGTGGGTTTGGTCCTCGTTTCCGAACCCGGCTTCATCCCCGGTCTGGACCATGCCAACCTGCTGTTCCACGAAGCCGGCCATCCCCTGACCGGACTCTTCAGCCAAAGGCTGGAACCCTACGGCGGCACCGTCGGGCAGCTCTTCTTTCCGGCCTTTCTCATCGTCCGTTTCTGGAAGCGTGGACAGGTGCGGGCCTTGGCGGCCTCAGCCGTCTGGTTCTTCGAGAACTTCCTGAACATCGCCCGCTACCTGGCGGATGCCCGGGCCTTGAAGCTCCCGCTGGTCGGGGGCGGCGACCACGACTGGAACACCATTCTCGCCCGCTGGGACATCCTCCAATACGACACCCGCATCGCCGATGGGCTGATCTTCTTCGCCTGGACGGGCGTCGGCTTGGTCTGCCTCTGGGTCGCTTTCCGGACGTGGCATGACCGCACCCGCGTGCCTGAAGCGTCCCCTGTCGCCGGAGAAGCGTGATGCGGCGCGCCATGGGCTACTCGGCCGAGATCCACCGCTCGTAGGCCCGGGGACCGAAGTATTCGTAGCCGGCATTCTCCTCGGGCGTTCCGACGAGCAGGGCATGGATCAGCCCGTTCTTCTCCACCTGCACGGTGTGGAGGATTTTCCGCTCCGGGTTCTCCTTCAGGAAGAACGCGACGCGGCCGTCGAGAGCCCGATGGGCCCGAAGTCCCGCCGCATTGGTCGCGGAGGTGAAGCCGAACGAGCCCGAGAAATCCTCCAACATGGCGGCGCTGCGGCCCCAGGTGCCGCCGCTCGCGCTGACGAACGGCTTGCCGTCGAGCAGGGCGTTGGCGTCGTCGTAGGCAAGGACGACGAGCCGGTTTCGGTCCGAGGCGCCGAGCCATTCCACCAGCTTGGCGCGATGGCCCTTGGTGGCGTCGTAGCCGTAGTTGCTGTCGAGAAACGCGATGCGGATCACTTCAGCCGGCAGTCGTTCCTGCGTGTTCAGATAGCCGAAAGTGAAGCTCCCGCCGCCGCTGTGGCCCGTGAGCACGATCTCGACGCGGTTGGTCGCGAAGGGCGCGCGGATCGCTTCGATGATGCGGGGAATCGCCGCGTCGCCGTGCTGGCGTCGCCACGCGGGCCAGCTCTTCGGTCCTGATTCCAAGCAAGCGAGCACGACGGTGTGGTTCGTAAGGCGGTCGCGCAGGAAACGCGTCTGCGCGGCCACGTGCTGGATGCCGAAACGCCAGTCATCGCCGGGAGCCAGCCGCTTGCCGAGGGTCCAGGGGATGATGTTGCCGTTCGGCAGCGCGTAGAGCACCAGCAGCACGGGGCGATCAGCGCGGAACGATGCCGCTGGCGGCACGTTGAGACGGACCTTTACCTCGGGTTCCAGCGTGAAGTCGGCGATGCGTTCGCCGAAGTTCGTCGTGGCCACGAACTCGATGCGGGGTGGGGTTGGCGTTGGCACCATGTAGCGCGGAATTTCCACCACGCCTTCGTGGCTGAGCAGTGGAGCCAGCGCGGGATCGGCCAGCACACGGGCCAAGGTCGTGTTCGTGCCGTCCACCGTCACGGTGTTGGCCACGAGCCGGACGCCGTGGCTGTAGTCGGCGTAGCGATCGGAATGGCCCAGGTGGAGCGGCTGGATGGGAACGCCGTTCGGGCGATGCCAGCCGTAGATCGCGACCTTGCCCGCAGTCGTGGCCAAGCGCGCGGTGACGACGATGTCCTTCTTATGTCCGGCGACGATGGAGCCGGATGGGAGCGTCTTCCCCTCGTCGGCTATCTGGTCGGCGATGAGGCGATGGTGTTCGGCGAAGACCGGGACGGTCGTCATTGCTTGGCTGGGAGGGATTGGGATCGGAGCCAGCTTCACGGTCGCGGCGGCGTAGATGGCATCGACGATCTTCGGCGTAGGAAGCGAGCAATCGAGACGATCAGCGATGCGCTGGGCGGTCAGCGGCGTCAGCGGGAGACACAGCGCATCGGCGTCGGAGCCGACAGCGAGGTAGTCGGGCGCGACGCGGAGCGTGACGACGTAGTTGGAGTTCGTCAGCGAGACAGGAACGAAATGGCGGAGAGAGTCGGGAATGTTCCCCGACAGCACCGCGCGTGCGATCTCCTGTTCGCGTTCTTCCAAGGGGAGATCGCGGATCTTCGTGGCGAAAGCAGTGCCGGTGAGGCCATCGGCGGGACGCGGCGGCAACGTCTGGGAACGGCCAACGAAAGTTGCGAGCAACAGAAGGAGGATGGCGAAGGCGCGTCGCACGGCGGGATGGAATCACGCTCGGGAGACTTGGGGAACGGCCCAAGTGGGTGGAGAACGAGAATCATCCGGTCCGAAAACGCCAAAGGCGTTTAGTCCGTAGCCCCAGGTTGGCGCGGAGCGGCTACCTAGGGAACCCGCCCCCGAACCACGACCAACCCCAAAGGGGTTGTGTCCTTCTCGCCGGAAGCACTTTGGACACAACCTCGTTGAGGTTGACGAGGCATGGGGGCCGAAGACCCTACGTAGCCGCTGCGCGGCAACGTAGGGCTAGAGGACGCTGCCCCGTAGGGGCAGGCAAGCCCATCCTGGAAGACTTGCACCTTCATCCCTGCGACGCGGCCTCGCGGACGTGACCGTCCGCGCTCCGGGTTGTTCACGCCGATTGCTCGCGCATCCATTCGACGGCGTGGAGCATGACCTCGGTGGAGGTGCGGAGGTTGAGCTTTTCTTTGATGCGGTTGCGAAAGGAATTGACCGTCGGGATGGTCACGCCGAGCTCCTCGGAGATCTGGCGCACGCCCCGGCCCTGGCCGAGGAGGCGGAAGACTTCCAGCTCGCGGTCGCTCAACGTTTCCAGCGGCGAAGCGGCACGGTCGGACTCGCCGCGCATGAAGCGGGAGATGACGGTGCTGGACATCTTTTCGCTGAGATGGATCTCGCCGCCGAGCACCTTGTGGATGGCGGCCTTCATCGTCTTGGCCGGCTCGTGCTTCATGATGTAGCCCATCGCGCCGGCGCGGAGGGCGCGTTCGGCGTAGAGGGATTCGTCGTGCATGGAGACCACCAGCACGGGCAGCGCGGGGAACTCGGCCTTGAGCGTCTTGATCAGGTCGAGGCCGCTGGCCCCGGCGAGGGAGATGTCCACCAGCGCGACGTCGGGCCGCAGCTCGCGCAGACCGGCGAGGGCCGAGGGAATGTCCGGCGCGTCTCCGCAGACTTCGAGGCCACTGTCGCGTTCGATCAAGCCGCGCAGGCCTTCGCGGATCATGGTGTGGTCGTCCACGATGAAGACGCGGCGGCGGGCAGCCGGGGAAACGTTCGGGCTAGCGGTCGTTTCACTCATGGCTGGCGTCGCGGGTAGCGGGGTTGAACTCGCACGTGACGGTGGTGCCGGAACCGGGCGCGCTTTTCAAATCCAAGGTGGCGCCGATCACGCGGGCGCGGTGGTGGAGGATGCGCAGGCCCATGCTGGCGCCGCGCTTCACGGGGAGGGAAAAACCGGTGCCGTCGTCCTGCACGACCAGCCGGAAACGGCCACCGACGGGTTCCAAGCTGAGGGTCACGTTGGCGGCATGGCCGTGCTTGATGGCGTTGGCGACGGCTTCCTGCGCGATGAAGTAGAGGTGAAGCGCGACCTCGCTGTCCACGGCGGCGGGCGGCGAAGCGCAGACGAATTCGCAGTGGACCTTGAAGCGGGCGGAGACGCCGGCGGCCAGTTCCTCCAGCGCGGCGACGAGGCCGTGTTCTTCGAGGCGGACGGGGAAGAGCCCGCGCGCGACATTGCGGGCCTGGGTGTTCGCCTCGTTCAGGAGGTGGCGGATCTTCTCGGCATCGGCCGATTCCGGGACGCCCTTCTCCTCCAGGCGTTCGCCGAGCACGTCCACAAGGAAGGCGATGCCGGCGATCTGCTGGCAGACGCCGTCGTGGAGGTCGTGGCCGATGCGGCGCTGTTCGCGGCTGCTGATCTCCAGGATCTCGCGCTCCAACTGGCGGCGCTCCGTGACGTCGCGCGCCACGCTCTCGATCTCCACGCGGTCGCCGGACTGCTCGATCTGGCGCGCGCCGATCTCCAGCTTGATGCGCTGGCCGGCGGCGTTGACGAAGTCCCATTCGGCGGGCGGCAATTCGATGCCCTTGGCGATCTGTTCGAGCCATTGGCGCGCGGCGGAACGCTGGTCCTCGGCGACGAATCCGGCGACGTCGCGGCCGACGAGCTCGCCGCGCGGACGCTGGAGCAGGCGTTCGCCCGCGCGGTTGATGGAGGTGATGCGGCCGGTGCAGTCGTGGGTGAAGACCATGTCGTTCGCGTTCTCGAAGAGGTCTTCGTAGCGCTCCTTCAAGGTGGCCTCGGCTTCCAGCTTCTGGCGGATGATGCCGGTCTGTTGCTGGACACGGCGGCGCAGCACGGCGACCCACGCGAACGCGCCGAGCGTGCCGCCGCCCAGCACGCCGACGATCCAGAGCAGCTTCTGCAAGGTCCACCACGGCGGCAACGCGAGCACGGCCACGTCGCCGGCGGAGCGGAGCAGGATGCGGAAGGATTGCGCCCGCCAATCCGCGCCCGCGCGCCATTCGCTGCCGGGTTCCACCACGCAGATGCCGGTGACGGCCACACGGCTGCCGTTCTGGAGGTGGGCGAAGTCGTCGCTCTCGCCCAGGCGCTGGAGATGCGCGTGGAAGACGAAGCCGTCGGCCTGGAGCACGAGCAGTTGTTCGCGGCTGTGCTGGGCGCGGTCGAGGAGCTGGCCTTCCAGACGGACGAGGCGCATGTCGCGGTCGCCTTGCAAGGCCTGGTCGGCGGTGATGCGGTCGGCCGTGGGTGGCTGGCCGGAACCGGTCTTCCGGAAGACGGCGTCCTGGAGCATGGGCGTGTAGCCGCCTTTGGCCGGGAAGCCGAGGACTTCGACGAGATCGCCGGGGAGCAGCGCGCCCGGCTGGTGCGTCTGCACGTGGAGCCCTTCGCCGTTGTCCTGGATGTAGAGGTCGGTGTCGCCGCGCCGGTGGGCCACGGTGCCGATGACCTTCACGCGATGGCCGACGGGTTCGCCGGGCTTGAACTGGAGGAGCTGCTTGATGCTGCGGGTGGGCAACGCGGCGGGATCGGGCGCGGGCACCTCGATGATCAGATCCTCGGCGCGGGGCACGAGCAGGCCGATGTCGAAGAGCTGGCGCTGGCGGTTGAAACGCGTGGCGCAGACGCCGCGGATGCGGACGGTGTGGTCCACGAAATCCTCGGGCCGCGCGACGGGCAGATGCCGGGTGAAGGCCGCGAGTTCGCCGCCGCCGTGGGCGAGCTTCACCAGGAACTGGCCCTTGTTCGGCAAGGCGGTGACGGCGCGCACGATGCCGCGCACCTCGACGAACTGGCTGTCCTGCTGGCCGCTGGAGAGCTGGTCGAAGGTGACGGGCCGGGGCGCGGGATAGACGCCGGGGCCGAGCGGGCGGATCTCGCGCACGGCGACGATGGGCGCGTATTCGCCGGGGTTCGCCTCGCCGACGATCTCCATGCGGGTGCCCGCGACGATGGGATTGGTCTGCGGCGCGGCGAAGAAGAAGTAGATGCCGGCGGTGTCGTCCTGGATGAACCGGAAGAAGTCCGTGTCGTCGAAGTAGGTGATGACCCCCTGGAGCCGGACCGGTTGGCGGAGCGCGGCCTGCTCGGCG
>CBFGQE010000028.1:0-13583 GCA_965650815.1 uncultured bacterium | reverse complement strand
CCGGCCTGACCGCGTTGACCGCAGGCAACGGCAACCATTCCGTCAGCTATTCGCCGGATCGCCGCTTCCTCATCGATACCTATTCCCGCGTCGATGCCGCGCCGATCACTGAGCTGCGCCGCGCGACGGATGGCCAGTTGGTCTGCAAACTGGAGGAAGCCGACACGACGGCGCTGAAGGCGTCCGGCTGGGTCGCGCCCGAAGTCTTCGTGGCCAAGGGCCGCGACGGCGTGACCGGCATCTGGGGCGTGATCCAGCGTCCGAAGAACTTCGATCCGGGGAAGAAGTATCCGGTGATCGAGAACATCTACGCCGGTCCGCAGGGTTCCTTCACGCCGAAGAGCTTCAGCCCGGGCGGACGGTGGAGCAGCTTGACCGATCTCGGCTTCATCGTGGTGCAGATGGACGGCATGGGCACCGCGAACCGCTCGAAGGCCTTCCACGATGTCTGCTTCAAGAACCTGAAGGACGCCGGTTTCCCGGACCGCATCCTGTGGCATAAGGCCGTGGCCGCGAAATATCCGCACTACGACATCAGCCGCGTGGGCATCTACGGCGGTTCTGCCGGCGGACAGAACGCGGGTGGCGCGGTGCTCTTCCACGGCGATTTCTACAAGGCCGCCGCCGCCGGTTGCGGCTGCCACGACAACCGCATGGACAAGGCGTCGTGGAACGAACAGTGGATGGGCTATCCGGTCGGCCCGCAGTATTCCGAATCCTCGAACATCGACAATGCGGCCAAGCTGCGCGGCAAGCTGTTGCTGATCGTGGGAGAGGTGGACGACAACGTGCCACCCGAGTCCACGTATCGCTTCGTCGACGCGCTGATCCGCGCCGGAAAGGACTTCGACTTCGTGATGGTGCCCAACGCCGGCCACGGCATGGGCGGCGGCTACGGCGAGCGCCGGATGCGCGACTTCTTCACGCGCCACCTGCTCGGCCAGGAACCGCCGGACCGGAACGCGGAATAGCAACGACCATTCGACGTTTTGGCCGAACCAACAAAAAGGGCGCACTCCGACTGGGAGTGCACCCTTCTCGTTTCTGCTCCGCGACTACTTGTTGGGCTGCGGCGTGTAGCGCAGGTAGGGCTTCACCGTGCGGCTGCCCTTGGGAAAGAGCGCCGGAACGTCCGCATCCTTCACCGCCGGGGTGATGATGCAGTCTTCGCCGTCCTTCCAGTTCGCCGGCGTCGCGACCTTGAACTTGGCCGTGAGCTGGAGCGAGTCGATCACGCGCAGGATCTCGTGGAAGTTGCGTCCGGTCGAAGCGGGATAGGTGATCATCAGCTTCACCTTCTTGTCCGGCCCGATGATGAAGACCGAGCGCACGGTGGCGGTGGCGTCGGCGTTCGGGTGGATCATGTCGTAGAGCATCGACACCGTCCGGTCAGGATCCGCGATGATCGGGAAGTTCATCGTCGTGCACTGCGTCTCGTTGATGTCCTTGATCCAGCCGTGGTGCGACTCGATGGGATCGACGCTGATGGCGCAGACCTTCACGCCGCGCTTCTCGAACTCCGGCTTGAGCTTCGAAGTCATGCCCAGCTCGGTGGTGCAGACCGGGGTGTAGTCGGCCGGATGGGAGAAGAGGACGCCCCAGCCGTCGCCCAGCCACTGGTGGAAATCGACGGTGCCTTCGGTGGTCACCGCAGTGAAATTCGGGGCTTCGTCGCCAAGTCGGAGTGCCATGTTGTGAGTAAGTTCAGCGGGTTGCTTCGGTTCAGGCGCGGCACAGTAGCGGCGGCCGGGAAATGTTCAATCCCCGGCTCGAACGCGAATCGCCCGCCCGCTCCGAAGCGCTTTCGATCAGTCGAAGGAGATTATTAGGAGAAACTAACTTTGTTTTGACAGACAGTTCCCGGAAGGATTTAGCTCCGCTCCATGAAACGACTGTTCCCCTGGGCGGCCATCGGCCTGTCCACCGCGTCCCTGCTCCAGGCCGCCGATGCCTTACCCGACAAATCCGGCTATTGGCTGCTGAACCCGACGCCCCGCGAGCTGATGCGCGAGCTCAGCACCGACCGGCCGGACAAGACCGAGAGCCCCTACACGGTCGATGCCGGCCATGTGCAGATCGAGACCGATCTCTTCAGCTACACCCACGACCACGACACCGACGCCGGAGCCGACACCGTGACGAAGGCCTGGTCCGCCGCCGCGATCAACTTCAAGGTCGGCCTCTGCAACCGTGCCGATCTCCAGGTCGTGGTCGAAAGCTACCAGCGCGTCCGCACCACGGACCGGATCGCCAGCACCCGCCTGCGCCAGTCCGGCTTCGGCGACGTCGCGGTGCGCTCCAAGTTCAACCTCTGGGGCAACGACGGCGGCGACACCGCGCTCGCGCTCATGCCCTTCGTGAAGTTTCCCACCAACCAGGACGATCTCGGCAACAACGCGGTCGAAGGCGGCCTGATCGTGCCCTTTGGCATGGCGTTACCGGGCGGCTGGGGCATGGGCGTGATGACCGAGGTGGATTTCAACGAGGACGGCAACGGATCGGGCCACCACGCCGAGTTCATCAACTCCATCACCTTCAGCCACGCCATCGTCGGCGAACTCAGCGGCTATGTGGAGTTCTTCAGCGCCGTGAGCACCGAGGACGGCAGCGACTGGGAAGGCACCGTCGATCTCGGCTGCACCTACGGCCTCACGCCCGACATCCAGCTCGACGCCGGCATCAACCTCGGCGTGACCGACGTCGCCCCTGACTGGCAGCCCTTCGTGGGCCTCACCGTGCGTTTCTGAGCCGTCGCAACGAACGTGATCGGTAACTCCCGCAAAGCCGCTTCCAAAAGAAGAGCAAGTCGGCGGTGGCGGGAGATTTCTCCGGGCTATCCCTGAAATACCTACGGAGCCCGTGTCGGAAGCTCGTCCGGCATGAGCTTCGTGGAGGCCGAGAGGTCTGGAAGTCCGACAGTCCTCCCCGAAAAAAAGCGGCCGAAGCCTCGAACAGACCGCAATTCGTCCACATTTTTGACATCGCCGCTTGACGCATCCTTGCCTGCAAAAGAATGCTAGCCAAGCGACTATGAGCAACTTGGGGTTGCAGACCGGCATCGGGCAGATAGGGGCTGCCATACTGATCACCGACCTGGAGGGAAACCTCTTGGAGGCGAGCACCGGACTATTGCAGCTCTTCGGCCGCGAGCCGGACCCTTCCCTCCTGCATTTCCGGCTCTGGGACGAACTACCGGCCAGCACCCAGATGCAGCTGCGCAGCTTGGCCGCAGTCAGCCCTTCCACTCCCTACGTGCAGTGCGAAGTGCCGATCATGCGGCGCGACGGTCAACGGGCCTTGATCGAGCTGCGGGCCAATCTCCTGCTGGACGACCACCGCAAACCGGCGGGCATCCTCCATGTCTGCCACGACGTCTCTTGGCGCAACCAGCCCCTGCAACGTCCCGGATCGGGCGATGCGCGCGCGGATTCGGCCGATCAGGCCAAGCTCTACCAGCGGCAGAAGATCGAGGCGATCGGCACCCTGGCGGCCGGGTTGGCGCACGATTTCAACAACCTCCTGACGGCGATCCTTTCGCACATCGACCTAGTGCTGTCGGCCTCCGAGTTCCCCACCAGCCTGCAACGGCACCTGGTCATCGCCCGGACGAGCGGCCGCCGTGCCGCCGAGCTGGTCAGCCGGCTCCAGACCTTCAGCCGACAGTCGCCGACTTCGTTCGCGTCGGTGAAGCTCGCGGCGGTCATCCACGAGGTCGTTTCGGTGTTGAAGCGGACCATCGACCGGCTCATCCACATCCAGGTTTCCATACCCGAGGGGGTCGAACCGGCGATCCACGGCGACGCCACGCTGCTCATGCAGTGCCTGATGAACCTCTGCCTGAACGCGCGCGACGCCATGCCGCAGGGCGGCACGCTGGTCATCTCGCTGGAGACGACGACGTTTGAAGCCGGAGTGAAGGAGCCCCGTCGGCCCGGCACCTTTGTCCGCCTCTCGGTCAAGGATTCCGGGGCCGGGATGGAGCAGGAGGTGTTGAGCCGCCTGTTCGAGCCCTACTTCACGACCAAGGAGTTCGGACGCGGCGGCGGCCTGGGTCTGGCGATCACCAACAGCATCGTGAAGGACCACAACGGCTGGATGGAGGTCGAGAGCCAGCCCGGAAAGGGCAGCCGGTTCGACGCCTATTTCCCCGCGCTCAACACCCGCACGGAGGAGATCAAGCCCGCCGCCGTGCCCGTGGCCGAATCCCAGACGCTGGAGGGCAAGGAGACGATCCTGCTGGTGGACGACGAGGAACTCGTGCGGCTCGTCGCCCGCGCCGTGCTCGGCTATCGCGGCTACAACATCATGGAGGCGATCAACGGCGAGGACGCGGTGGAGAAATACCGCGCCAGCGGCGGCAAGATCGACCTCGTGCTGATGGACCTCCACATGCCGAAGATGAACGGCTGGGACGCCCTGGCCCGCATCCGCGAGTTCGATCCCTCGGCCCAAGTCATCATGCTCAGCGGCGGTTCCACGGATGATCTGCCCGATTCGCTCAGGAAGCTCGGCGCGGCGGCGATCCTCCAGAAGCCCTTCGAGAACATCGAACTCGTCCAGCTCGTGCGGAAGACGCTGGACGCCGCGAAGGGTTGATCCGCCGGGCGCGGAACCTTCGCCCGTTTCCTCATCCATCCCCAGGCAACCCGGAAACCGCGCTTGGGCGGTTTCCTCCCGACTTGGATTGCCGTGCGTCGTGACGCATGGCCCGCGCCTCGGGTTGCGCCGTCAGTTCTCGGCGACGCAATAGAGGCTCTTGTGGCCGCGGAGCAGCAGTTCCCGGCCGACGGCCACGGGCGAGGTGTCGAAGCTGTCGTCCAGCCGGTTTTCCGCGAGGATATCGATGGTCTTCCCGGGTTTCAGCACGGCGAACCGGCCGTCGCGTCCCGCGAGATAGATGCGGCCGCTGGCGGAGACCGGGGACGCGTAGACATCGGTCATCGCCCCGACCTTCTCGGCCTCCACGTGCCGCTCGCCGGTCTTGGCGTCGAGGATGGAGAGGCGCGCGCTGTTCACGCTGAAGAAATAGAGCTGGTCGCCCAGAAGCAGAGGCGAAGGCACGTAGGGCGTGGCCTTGTCGTAGGACCAGGCGATGCCATCTCCAGCGGCCACCTTGCCCTTGGACCCGATCTTGACCGCCTGCACGAGGCTGCCCCGGAAGCCGCTCAAGAGATAGACGAGCCCATGTCCGCTGACGGGCGTGGGAATGACGTTGTCGGTGTGGCCGGTGCTCTCCCAGATGACTTCGCCGGTCTTGATGTCGTAGGAGCGGGCCGCGCCGGTGGCGTGGACGATGGCCTGGGCCACGCCATCGTGTTCCAGGATGAAAGGAGTCGCCCAGCTGGTCTTCTCCTCCCGCTTCTTCCGCCAGAGTTCCTTGCCCGTGTTCTTGTCGAGGGCCACGAGGAAATCGTCCGGACCTTCATGGTCCCAGTTCACCAGCAGGGTGTTGCCATGGAGCGCGGGCGAGGTGCCTTCGCCGAAGCCGTTGCGGGTCTGCTGGTCGCCAAAGTCGGTGCTCCACTTGATCTCGCCCGCCATGTCCATCGCGTAGAGCCCGCGCGAACCGAAGTAGGCGAAGAGCATCTTGCCATCGGTCACGGGCGAGGCGGAGGCGTAGCCGTGGGTCTGGTGGTGGCCCTCGTGCGGCACCTGTTCGGTGGCGGTCTTCTGCCAGAGGGTCTTGCCGGTGGCGCGGTCGAGGCAGAGCACGGCGTATTGGTGGATCTCGGTGGGCTTTTCGCCGCGTCCACGGCCTCCACCCCCGGGGCCGCCCGGTCCACCGGGGCGGCGACGTTCGCCCGGAGGACCGCCGGGCGCGGGTTGGGCGGCGGGCACGGGCGAAAGGTTGAGCGAAGCCGACGCGGGTGCCTCCACCCTCCGGCCTGTGGGAATGGCGGTCAGCACATAGATGCGATCGCCCCAGACGGCGGGCGTGGCGGTGCCGGCCCCGGGAATGGCGACCTTCCACTTCACGTTCTTGGTCTCGCTCCATTCGGTCGGAGGATTGGCCTTGGGGGCAATGCCGTTGCCAAGCGGACCTCGCCAATTGGGCCATTGTTCCAGGGGATCGGGAGTGGCGGCGCAAAGGCTGCCTACGGAGACCAGGGCGGTCAGCACGGTGGCGGGGCGGAAGATCGACGGTTTCATGGCGGGTAATGGGATCGGCTGTCGCGTTTCACCGGCGGCGACGGGCCGACGGATTCTCCAAGAGGACGCGACAACGGAGGCGCGGTTACGCCCGGATCAACGCAGATCCAGCGAGAGCTTCGCCTCGACCTGTTCCTGCTCGATCCGCAGCCGGAGCGCTTCCTCGCTGCGCTTCACCTGGTGGTATTCGTCCAGCAACTGGAAGTAGGGCCAATAACCGCGGTAGGTCGGCACGCGGATCGCCTGTTCGGGGTCCAGCGCCTGGATCTCCGGCGGGATGTCCAGCTCCTCGGCCTGGTCCACCAGCGCCTGCTGGATCTCCAGCCGTTCGGCGGCGCGTTCCGCCAGGATGCCGCGCAGGATCTCGATGCCCAGCGCCTTCTGCTCGGCCACCTGCACCGGCGCTGCCGCCGCGCCGGTCTGGAACTTCAGGCCCTCCATGTCGATGGCCAGGCTTTCGATGCCGGCCACGAGGTTGGACTGGAAATCCGCGATGCCCCGCACCGCCGCCTGGAGCTCGTCCACGCGGGGATCTCGCGTCTGCCGGAATTCCTGCGCGGCCACCTCCTGGCGGAAACGCCGCAGCTCTCCCTGGAGGTTCCGCAGTGCTTCGTCGCGCGATTCCAGCTCGCTCTTGAGCACCGCCGCCTCGCGCTGCAGCTCGGACAGGGCCGAACGGCTGCCGAGCTGGACCTTCAGGACGAACAATCCCGCCGTGGCCAACCCCAACAGGGCGAGGAGCCGCACAAAGCTGCGGCGCGGGGGAGGAACGTCCGGAGTCATTGCCGCGGCATCGCTTGGATGGGCCGCGCCGATTTCACCGGGAGCGCCGGCGCTCGGGGCGCGACCGGCCGCGCCAGATCGGTGACTTCCGGCCCGATCACGATGCCCGAGTCCGAACGGCCGGAGACCGAGATCGCCACGCCGCCGCGCTCCTCCGAATCGCCGAAGCGCAACCCGCCTGCGTAAACATCCGCCGAAGAGGCCAGCCCGAACCGTGCCGGAGCCGAATGACCGGCGACCATCCAGTTCTCCACCGCGAAGTCGTCCTCCTCGAACCCGAGCCCGGGCGCGACGAACGGCGTCCTCACCGTTTCGTCCACCAGGAAAACATCCGCGCCATCCGCGGTGCCTCCCGCTGGAGACGTTGTGGCGGATTCCGACGCCGTCGGGGCGAAGCGCGCCGCCGCCTGTTTCCGTTTTTGCTCCGCGCGGAACCACAGTCCGCCCGCGACCAGGGCGCAGCCGAGCAGGATGAACCACTTCCGCTGCGCGCGCTGCCTCAGATTCACGTCCGCGTTGTATTTCATAAGGGTGCTCGTGGGGTTGCCTGACGAACGGCCTCTGCGTTTTGGCTACCGCTTCCTCCGCACCAATGCAACGGCTTTGCCGCCACCGCGTCAGTTGCGGAACCGCTTGTGGCAGGCGGCACAGTTCTGCGCGATCCCGTCGAAGGTCCGGTCCAGCTTCGAGACCAGGTCAGGATTCGAGCCGGCTTTCCGTTCGCGCAACAACGCCGCCGCTTCCGCGCCCAGCCGTTCACCGTCGGCCAAGAGCCCGAGAAACCTCTCTCCATGCCTCTTCGATTCGTCGAGCCGCCGCGTCTCCCGGTAATGCTCCATGAGGATGGTGGCTTCGTTCGCGGGATCGATGTCGGGATGTCCCGGAAGCGCGCCGTAGCCCGCCTTGCGCACGGCCTTGAGATGGTCCCAACGGGTGTCGATCTCCAGCATCGCGTCCACCATGCCCGAGACTTCGGCCTTCTCCGGCAAGTTCGCCGGAATGGCTTTCAGCGCTTCGTCCGAGAAGGGGCGGAAGGTCTCCACCGATCGATAGAGCCCCGCGTAGTTCGTGTCGGTGCCGGCCGCTTTCAGCCAGGCCTCGGCCCGGTCCGCCGACCAACCTTCGGTGGTCATGCAGGCGATGGCGGCGGCGGCCGGGCCGCGATGTTTGCCGTGGTGGCAATGGAAGAAAACCGGTCCCTCGATGCTCGTGACCGCCTTCGCGATCTGGACCACCGCATTCGTTGAAACGGCGTCGTAGCCGTGGGGCAGATGGATGTAGCGGATGCCGTGTTTCTTCGCCGTCTCCACATCCGGCTGCGCGCCGTCCACGGTGATGATCGTTTTCACTCCGAGCTTGGCCAGCGCCGCGAACGAAGCGTCGCCTTCCGGGACGCTGCCGGTGAAGTAACGGCTGCCGATCTGGAAGGCATTGTGGATGCCGGCCAGTTCGAGGCGTTTCACGCCGGGAACATCGCTTGGAGCCGTGGCTGTCGGCTCAGCCGCACGCACCAAGCCGACCAGCATCGCTCCGGCGAGAGCGACCAGGACACACATCCCCGCCAGGACTCCTCTGGACTTCATGGCCGGGAGTGTTGCGGAAGCCAATGGCGGAGCAAGCCACCAATACCAAAACCGGAACGTCCGGAGCCGTTGGGCTCCGGACGTCGGGTTGGCCAACCGGGATCAGATTCGGGAGAACTCCAGCGAATCTTCCCGTCCGGCCGTGACCTTGATCCGGTCGCCCGGCTTGAACTCGCCGTCGAGCAGCTTCATCGCGAGCGGATCGAGGAGTTTTTCCTGGATGGTCCGCTTGAGCGGACGCGCGCCGAACTGCGGATCGTAGCCTTCACGACCAATGAGGCGCTTGGCCGCGCCGTCCACCTCCAGCGTAATGCGCTGGGCGTCGAGGCGTTTGCCCACGGTCTTGAGCTGGATCTCGACGATGTGCGCGAGCTGCTCCTCGTCGAGGCTGCCGAAGATGATCGTGTCGTCGATGCGGTTGATGAACTCGGGCCGGAAGTGCCGCTTGAGTTCGCCCATGACCTTGTCCTCCATCGCCTGCCGCGCGCCGATGGTGTTCTTCCCGTCCAGGAAATACTCCTGGATGATGGGCGAACCGATGTTCGAGGTCATGATGATGACCGTGTTCTTGAAGTCGATGGTGCGGCCTTGGCCGTCGGTGAGGCGACCGTCGTCCAGCACTTGGAGCAACACGTTGAAGACGTCGTGGTGCGCCTTCTCGATCTCGTCGAAGAGCACGACCGTGTAGGGCCGACGCCGCACGGCTTCGCTGAGCTGGCCGCCTTCGTCGTAGCCAACATAACCGGGAGGCGCGCCGATGAGTCGGGCCACGGAGTGCTTCTCCATGTATTCGCTCATGTCGATGCGCACCATCGCCTGCTCGTCGTCGAAGAGGAATTCAGCAAGCGCCTTGGCCAGCTCGGTTTTGCCGACGCCCGTGGGACCGAGGAAGATGAACGAACCAATGGGCCGATTCGGGTCCTGCAAGCCGCTGCGCGCGCGCCGGACGGCATTGGCCACGGCGATGATCGCCTGCTTCTGGCCGACAACCCGTTTGCCGAGGCGTTCCTCCATCTTCACCAGCTTCTCGCGGTCGCCTTCGAGCAACTTGGTCACGGGAATGCCGGTCCAAGAACCGACCACGCTGGCGATGTCCTCCTCGGTGACTTCCTGCCGAAGCAACGACTGCTTGGCGGTGGTCGCGGACTGTTTCTCGACGCCCGCGAGCTTCTTCTCCAGCTCGGGAATCTTGCCGTATTGGATCTCGGCGGCCTTGTTCAAATCCCCGCGCCGCTGGGCCTGCTCCAGCTCGGTCCGGGCCTGTTCCAACTGGGCATTGACCACGCTGACGGCATCGATGGCGGCCTTTTCGTTCTGCCATTGGGCGGTGAGCTTGCGGGACTCTTCCTTCAGGTTGGCGAGGTCCGCGTCGAGCTTCTGCAAGCGCTCCTTGCTGGCCGCATCCTTCTCCTTGGCCAACGACGTCCGCTCGATCTCGAACTGGAGGATCTGACGGTCCAGCTTGTCGATTTCCGTGGGCTTGGAATCCAGCTCCATGCGGAGACGCGAGGCCGCTTCGTCCATCAGATCGACCGCCTTGTCGGGCAGGAACCGGTCGGTGATGTAGCGGTTCGACAGCGTCGCCGCCGAGACGAGCGCCGCATCCTGGATGCGGATGCCGTGGTGGACCTCGTAGCGCTCCTTCAATCCGCGCAGGATCGCGATGGTGTCCTCGACGCTCGGCTCATCCACCATGACAGGCTGGAAACGCCGCTCCAACGCGGGGTCCTTCTCGATGTATTTGCGATACTCGTCGAGCGTGGTGGCGCCGATGCAACGCAGTTCGCCGCGCGCGAGCTGGGGCTTGAGCATGTTCGCGGCGTCGGCCGAACCCTCCGCCTTGCCCGCTCCGACCAGCGTGTGCAGCTCGTCGATGAAGAGGATGATCTTTCCTTCCGCCGAGGTGACTTCCTTGAGGAAGGCTTTCAGCCGGTCCTCGAATTCGCCGCGATACTTCGCGCCGGCCACCATCGCGCCGAGGTCCATCGCCACCAGACGCTTGTTCTTCAAGGACTCCGGGACGTCGCCGCTGACGATGCGGCGGGCCAGCCCTTCGGCGATGGCGGTTTTGCCGACGCCGGGTTCGCCGATGAGCACGGGGTTGTTCTTCGTGCGACGGGTCAACACCTGCATGACGCGGCGGATCTCGTCGTCGCGACCGATGACGGGGTCGATCTTGTTCGCCTTGGCCAAGGCGGTGAGGTCCTTCCCGTATTTCTCCAGCGCCTGGAACTTCTCCTCGGGATTCTGGTCGGTGACGCGCTGGTTGCCCCGCACCTCGGCGAGGATCTTGAGCACGGCGTCGCGGGTGACCTGGTGCTTCTGGAAGATTTTCTTCAGCCCGCTGCCACCGTGGGCGATGAGCCCGAGCAGCAGATGCTCGGCGCTGACGTAGTCGTCCTTCAGCTTCTTGGCTTCGTCCTCGGCGGCGTCCAAAGCTTTTTTCAGCTCATTGGACAGATAAATGTCCGCCGAACTGGTGCCCTGGACCTTGGCGCGGCGGTTCAACTCCTCGTCCAACTCCCGTTCCAGCACCCCGGGCTCGGTCTTAAGCCGACGCAGAATCTCGGGGACGATCGTGTCTTCCTCGGTGGCCAGCGCGGCCAGCAGATGATCGCCGTCGAGCTGCTGATGCGAAAGCTGACGGGCAATGTTCTGCGCCTCCTGCAAGGCCTGCTGGGACTTGGTGGTATAGCGATCAAAGTTCATGGTGCCTCCGATAATTGCAGTTCAGTCCTGTGTCAAATTGACCTCTTTTTAACCAAAATTATCCGCACCCATTTTGCGCCCTTGTGGCACAATCTTGTGCAATTTCCACCAAGCAACCCCACCTGCCAGGACACCTTCAACAAGGCATTACCCGCTGATCCCCAATCACTCGTAGCGCAGGGCTTCCACCGGATCGAGGTTCGCCGCCTTGTAGGCGGGATAAGTGCCGAAGACAACGCCGATGGCCGAGCAGAGCAGCAACCCGATCAGGGCCCAGTCGAACGGAATCACCGGTGGCACCCCGAAAAAGACCGAAGCCGCGTTGCCCCCGGCAATGCCCAGGAGAACGCCGAGAATGCCGCCGAACTGGCAGAGGAACACCGCCTCGGTCACGAACTGCGTCATGATGTTGCGCTTCTTCGCGCCGATGGCCCGGCGGATGCCGATCTCGCGGGTCCGCTCGGTCACGGAGACGAGCATGATGTTCATGATGCCGATCCCGGCGGTGACAAGGGCGATGGACGAGATCAACGCGGCCCCGAGCCGCAGGGCGAAGGTGATCTGGCGGAACTGGCCGATGAGCGAATCGTTGGAGAACAGCTCGAAGTCGTCCGGCTGGCCGGGCGGCACCTTGCGGGCGGCGCGGAGGATGCCCCGGACCTGTTCCATCGTGTCGGCGTAGAGTTCCTGGCTGTGGGCCTGCACGAGGATGCTGAGCGAGGCGCGGCGGTTGTAGCGGTTCAGGCCGGTGGAGAGAGGGATGATGACCTGGTTGTCCTGTGCGCTGTCGAGCATCGCGCCCTTGGACTCGAGCACGCCGACGACGGTGTAGCCCACGCCGTCGGCCTTGACCTGTTCGCCGAGCGGCGAGCCGAAGGGGAAGAGCGTTTGCGCGAGCTTGTGGCCGATGACGCAGACATGGCGGGCGTTTTCCTCGTCGGAAAGGTTCAGGGCCCGGCCCTGCTCGATGTCCAGCACCCGCGCGGCGAAGCCTTCGGGCGTCAGCCCGTTCAGCGGCACGGTCGGGGCGCTCCTGGCGTTGCGGGACGACACTTCTCCGGCCCAGAAATCCTCCTCCATGCCAACCGCCTTGGCCAAGGAGGCGCGTTCCCGGACACGGTTGCCGAGATCGACGGTGATGCGTTCGCGCCTCCGGATCTTCTCCCAGGCCTCCGGTCCGCCGAAGCTGATGGCGGGCGTCCGCTGGACCACGAACACGTCCGATCCGAAGCCGCTGAGGGTGTCCTCCACGCTGCCCTGGAGCACGCGGATGGCGGTCATGACGACGATGATGGAGAACACGCCGACCACCACCCCGAGGAGCGTGAGGGCCGAGCGCAGCTTGTGCGCGGCGACCGCCCGCATCGCCATCACGAAGTTCTCGCGGAGCTCGGAGGGAATCATCGGCCGGAGCTTGCACCGCGGGTTCGATCCTTGGGGAGCAGAAAACCGGGCCCTTCTTTCTCACGCCTCCGTCCGTCGGCCTACCGTTCGCCAGCGCACTTTCCGGCGCGGCGTTCCGCCTCAGACCATCGCGACCGCGACGGCCGGCTTGCCGTCGAGCTTGGCCCGGATCAACTGCGTCATGCCCGCCAGCGAATAGGGCTTTTGCAGGAAGTTCTCCCCCTCCACGAACGTCTGGCGGCCCCGGTAGAACTCCGTGCTGTAGCCGCTGACGAAGATGTGCTTGATGCCGGGGGTCTCGCGCCGGATCTCCTCCATCAGGTCCACCCCGGTCATGCCGCCCGGCATGACGATGTCGGTGACGACCAGATCGACCTTGAGCCGCGCATCGCGCCACAGGGCCAGGGCGTCGGGGCCCGAAGAGGCCATGAGCACCCGGTAGCCGGCCCGGCTCAAGGTGGTCTCCAGCACCGAGCGCAGGACGTCCTCGTCCTCGACCACGAGGATCGTTTCCCCCCGGCCGGGCGCGGTGGCGGCCCAGCCGACGGCCTTGGACGGCGCAACCGGCTCCGGATGGACCGGGAAAAAGATGGCGAACCTGGAACCGCGCCCGATCTGGCTCTCCACATCGATCCAGCCCTCGTGCTGCTGGATGATGCCATAGACGGTCGCGAGGCCGAGTCCGGTCCCCTTGCCCGGTTCCTTGGTGGTGAAGAACGGCTCGAAGATCTTCTTCCGCACTTCGGCCGACATGCCGCAGCCCGTGTCGGCCATCGTCAGCCGCACGAAGGCGCCCGCGCGCCCCTGCACGCCTGGGGTAATGTCACCCTCGCGCACCTCCGCCACATCGGTCCGGATGGTGAGTTTGCCGCCCGACTCCATCGCGTCGCGGGCGTTGACCGCGAGGTTCATCACCACCTGCTCGACCATGCCCACATCGGCGAAGATCGCGGG